>NZ_DBGB01000034.1:0-36449 GCF_002295765.1 Sphingobacterium sp. UBA865
GGATCAAGCTGAATTCTTGGGGGGAATGTCAAAAATTTCTTAGTTTAGCATCCTTAATACAGATATCCCTTGCAAGAAGCCGAACGTAAATTACTGTCCCTATTGATGCCCGAAGGGCTATTGGAATACTTTCAGATTTTAGAAGTCGATCAGGTTGACAATCAGCTCCACATTTATTTAGATGAGCTTAATATTGCTCCGACAGGCTATCAGAACAGCAAGTTGGAGTCAAAGGGCTTCATGCCTTCCACTGAGATTTCAGACTTTCCCATTCGAGGCCAGAAAGTTACGCTACATATCCGCCGTCGTCGCTGGACGGTCCTGGATACCGGAGAGATCATCACAAGAGATTGGAATCTGGTGCGTGAGGGTGCTCGAATGACTACGGAATTCGGGCTTTTTTTAAAGAAGATATTTGGATAATCATCCTGTAAGCGCCCAATTGGTAGGTCTGTTCTTCCAAATGGACGGTAAGCAACTACAGGATCAATACAAGAACCATCTCAGTGACTTCCAGGACTGGGACCAAAAGCCACACGCAGAGCAATGGACCCTTTTTCCTGATAACATATCGGAACACCTGAGCATCGATGAGACCAGCTTTAGCAACGGTGAACTTTACACGATCGTAAGCAGTAAATCAGCAAAGGGCAGGAAGGGAACCATATTGGCTACCATAAGAGGGACAAAGGCGGAAGATATTATTGCTGTATTAGAGCGCATTCCACTTAAACTAAGGAACAAAGTTAGGGAAGTAACGATGGATATGGCCCCCAATATGGCAAAGGCTATCCGTAGGTGTTTCAGAAATGCCAGAAGGGTTATCGATCGGTTTCATGTACAAAAACTTGCTTATGATGCTGTTCAGGAACTCCGTATCAAATACCGATGGGAAGTCTTAGATGCAGAAAGCAAAAAAATAATGGAATCGCGAAAACGGGGTATCCCATATGACCCCGAGTTGTTGCCTAATGGTGATACGCTCAAACAGCTATTAGCTAGGTCGAGACACCTCCTGTTCAAGCATCCAAGTCGATGGTCGGAAAGCCAAAAACGCCGTGCAGAACTGCTGTTCATCAGGTTTCCCAAGCTAAAACAGGCTTATGATCTTGGAGTTGCCTTAGGTGACATCTTCAATAAATGCAGGGATAAAAAAGTTGCTTTCACAAAGTTAGGACTGTGGCACAACCAGGTTGAGAACGCGGGTATTGCTTCATTCGAGAGTGTCGCAAGATCCATTGCAGCACATCATCAATACATTCTCCACTACTTCGACAATAGAAGCACCAATGCATCCGCAGAGTCCTTCAATGCAAAACTCAAAGCTTTCAGGAGCGTCTTCCGTGGAGTAAGGGATACAACATTCTTCCTGTACAGAGTGATGAAATTGTATGCTTAAAAATGATTACCCCCCAAACTTTCGGTATGATCCAGAAAATGGATAACACAGATATACCAAAGAAAATCGCTACAGCAGCAAAACTTAGTTTGGACTAAACAAAAAAAGATCCCTAAGAAATCTTGGGGATCTTTTTTATGAGCCTCTTATCGGAATCGAACCAATGACCTACTGATTACAAGTCAGTTGCTCTACCAGCTGAGCTAAAGAGGCTTTCAAATGAATTTTAATGAGTGTCGCTCAAAGAGCCTCTTATCGGAATCGAACCAATGACCTACTGATTACAAGTCAGTTGCTCTACCAGCTGAGCTAAAGAGGCTTTTTAAAGAAGTTTAATGCATGTTGCTTAAAAGAGCCTCTTATCGGAATCGAACCAATGACCTACTGATTACAAGTCAGTTGCTCTACCAGCTGAGCTAAAGAGGCGTTACTTCTTTTCAATCTTATAACGTCTGACCGTTTTAAGATGCTGCAAATATCGAAAGCTTAAACCAAAAATGCAAGTCGATTTCAAGAATTTTATACCCTGCTAAGCCAATTATTTAAAAATCAAGCGCATTATTTTTGACAACTGAAAATTTGTCATGATTCAATAAAAATTATTGCCATTTTTTCCGAAGTATAGCTTAAAACCCGAATGGCACTTCAATTGTTATAACCAATATGTATCAACGAAACTTTAAATAAGAGAATAAAAATGAATTTTAACAACTATACAATTAAAGCCCAAGAGGCTATACAAAAAGCTTCCGAAATTGCGGCTGGTCATCAACAACAGGCGATTGAGACAGCGCATATTTTAAAAGCTTTACTCACAGTGGATGAAAATGTTGTCAGCCACTTATTAAAAAAGTTAAATGTCAACATCAGCTATCTCGGGACTGAACTTGACAAACAAATTGAAGGTTTTCCGAAGGTTAGTGGCAGCAATATTTATTTAAGTAGCGATGCCAACAATGCACTTCAGAAAGCACAGGGCTATCTCAAAGAATTCAATGATGAATTTGTCTCGGTAGAGCATTTATTATTGGGTATTCTGGCAACTTCTGATAAAACCTCAACATTACTTAAGTCACAGGGCGTTACAGAAAAAGACTTAAAGACCGCCCTAAAAGAATTGCGCGGAAACAGTCGGGTAACTGATCAAAATGCGGAGGCCACCTACAATGCTTTGGGAAAATATGCCCGAAATTTAAATGAATATGCCGAATCCGGAAAATTGGATCCTGTGATTGGCCGTGATGAGGAAATTCGACGTGTGATGCAGATACTCTCCCGTCGTACCAAAAACAACCCGATACTTGTCGGTGAGCCTGGGGTTGGTAAAACGGCTATCGCGGAAGGTATTGCTTACAGAATTATTAAAGGCGACGCACCTGAAAACTTAAAATCTAAGATTGTATTTTCCTTAGATATGGGCGCTTTGGTTGCCGGAGCTAAATATAAAGGTGAATTTGAAGAACGTCTAAAAGCGGTTGTAAAAGAAGTTACCGATTCCAATGGAGACATCATACTCTTTATCGACGAAATCCATACATTGGTGGGTGCTGGAGGTGGTGAAGGTGCAATGGATGCGGCTAATATCCTCAAACCGGCGTTAGCTAGAGGTGAACTACGTGCAATTGGAGCGACAACCTTAAACGAATACCAAAAATACTTTGAGAAAGATAAAGCATTGGAGCGCAGGTTCCAGAAAGTTATGGTTGAAGAACCTGACACGCAAGATGCCATTTCCATTCTCCGTGGCCTAAAAGAACGCTACGAAACACACCATAAGGTACGCATTCTGGATGAGTCTATCATTGCTGCCGTGGAATTGTCACAGCGCTATATTGCCGATCGTTTTCTACCAGATAAAGCGATTGATTTAATTGATGAGGCAGCATCCAAATTGCGCCTTGAAATGGATTCTGTACCGGAAGCTGTCGATGAGCTTGAACGTCGTATCATGCAATTGGAAATTGAGCGTGAAGCTTTGAAACGTGAAAATGACGATAAAAAAGTTGCAGAATTATCGGAAAGTATCGCTAATCTATCTGCGGAAAGAGATACCTTAAGAGCGTCATGGCAAGAAGAAAAGAGTCTTGTTGACAATGTCAATCAAGAGATTGAGAATATTGAAAACTACAAACTCGAAGCTGAGCAGGCCGAACGTTCCGGAGACTATGGAAAGGTAGCAGAACTTCGTTATGGACGAATTAAAGAAGCGCAAGAAAAAGTGGACAAACTAAAGGCTGAACTCGCTGAAAAACAAGAAAGCAAGCGTATGCTCAAAGAAGAAGTTACTTCAGAAGACATTGCTGATGTTGTCGCAAAATGGACAGGAATACCTGTGAGCAAGATGATTCAATCAGAACGCGAAAAATTATTGAATCTGGAGGAAGAGCTTCATAAACGTGTCGCCGGTCAGGATGAAGCAATAGAAGCTATTTCCGATGCCATTCGTCGATCACGTGCTGGATTAAATGATGCGAAACGACCAATAGGATCGTTCATATTTTTGGGGACTACCGGAGTCGGAAAAACCGAACTTGCAAAAGCACTTGCCGAGTTCTTATTTGACGACGAACAATCCATGGTTCGTATTGATATGTCGGAATATCAAGAACGACACGCCGTGTCTCGTTTAATCGGAGCGCCTCCGGGATATGTCGGCTATGATGAAGGCGGACAGTTGACTGAAGCAGTCCGAAGAAGACCCTATTCTGTTGTTTTGTTAGATGAAATTGAAAAAGCTCATCCCGATGTATTCAATATCCTATTGCAGGTATTGGATGATGGCCATCTTACAGACAACAAAGGTCGTACGGTAAACTTCAAAAACACCATTATCATCATGACCTCCAATACGGGGTCAACCATTATACAGGAGAATTTCAGTCATCTGACCGATGATAATAGGGATGAAATTATCGCCAAAACACGCAATGAGGTCTTCGATCTTTTAAAACAGTCGATTCGCCCCGAGTTTTTGAACCGTATCGATGAAGTGATTATGTTTACGCCATTAAGTCGAGACGAAATTGGAGATATTGTTCGTTTACAATTTGCACATGTTCAGAAACAGCTGGCCGAACAAAATATATTCATTACGGCTTCTGATGAAGCAATGGATTGGTTGGCACAGCTTGGTTATGACCCAATTTATGGGGCTAGGCCACTAAAACGTGTTATTCAAAAACGAATTTTAAATGAACTATCAAAGGAAATTTTATCCGGAAAAGTAAATCGCGATTCGATTATTCGTCTGGATGTATTCGACGGTAAATTTGTGTTCATCAATAAACAAGAACAATAAAAAAAGAACGTCCGACAGTACTGTCGGACGTTCTTTTTTTATTGTTAATTTTTAAACATTTAACCTGTAATACCTAAAGCTTTTAACAACTTGTTTACATCGTCTTCGCCGTCCAAATGCTGTACCAATACTTTGGTTTTTGCGTCATAGATATAGAGCGATGGGTAATTGCCTGGCTTAAATTTTTCAATAAATTGAGTTCCAGCATCAAACAAGAATTTGACATTTGGGGCACTTTTCAATGCCTTCGCATGCATATTAATAAATCCATCGACATAAGGCTTATCATTCATGGAGATAAAATAGAAGGATACATTCTTGAATTTGGACAAATTGCGTGCGATACCAGCCCCCATTTTCTGGCAATGGCCACAACCCGGGTCGTAAAAATCCAACACAATATAGCCCGATTTTGGAAGCCTGTCTGAATTAAACTTGCTGGCCTGATAGACCTCCTCAAAAGTAAACGATGGAAGTGTTTTGGGTGCCTGTGCAAAAACAGGTTTAAATAAGAAAAATACACTTACAAAAAATAGGGAACAAAGGAACCTCATGTTAAAGAAATTTAAACCAACAGTGACTATTCAATTAATTTTAATCAATAATACTTAAAAATGCGCTTCAGTCAACTATTATTTTAGTTTTTTTACAAAAAATCCGTAAGTTTGGGCTAATTTTTAAATCGATCAAATCTATTAATACTTATTAATCGTGAAAAAACGAATTGCTATTTTTGCTTCAGGTTCAGGGTCCAATGCTCAAAAAATAATGGAACATTTCAAGTATTCAGATGAAGCTGAGGTTGCCTTGATTTTATCCAATAACCCTGATGCTTACGTTATTCAACGAGCCGACAATTTTGAAATACCTGCACATATATTTGATCGTGACGAATTTTACAAAACCGACAACGTTGTCAACATTCTTAAAAACTTAAATATTGATCTGATTGTTTTGGCGGGTTTTCTTTGGCTCGTTCCAAATAACCTGCTGAAAGCATTTCCAAATCAAATTATAAATATACATCCTGCTCTCCTACCAAAATATGGTGGCAAAGGTATGTATGGTGACCATGTACATAAAGCCGTTTTGGCCAATAAGGAAGAGGAACATGGCATTACGATCCATTTCGCAAATGAACATTTCGACGAGGGGGAAATTATATACCAAGCACGATTCAAAGTGGATCCCAACGATACTTTAGACATTATTAAATTTAAAGGACAGCAACTCGAACATCAGTACTTCCCTAAAATAATTGAAAATCTGATCAAAAAAATGTAAAAACAATCCTATTATTTAGAATTGTTTTAAACAAATTGTAACTTTGTATTATGAACGAAGTTATTGAATCTGTGTTGGAGATCGATGAGTCAGAAAATAAAGCTGGGTTGTTTCAGTTTCGGAATACGGCTATGAACCCTTTTTCTGACTTTTCTTGTGCCTGCTTTAAAAAGTGTTGCAAAAAATATAAAGAAGGCAAACGCTGTAAAAAATGTCCGGGACGAAAAAAATAGCTATTTATTGACTACTCTTCCAGGTAGTCTAAATCTTTATCAAAGCTTTCTTCTAACTGGGTCAACGAATAAATTGCTATACCCGAAAGAACGACAACCATTGTAATTGCTGCTGGCACAATTCCAAATGCATTTACTAGAAGTCCATATAGCATTGTTGACGGAATGAGTGCACCCCGTACAAAATTGGGGGCCGTCGTTGCGACAGTTGCTCTAAGATTTGTACCAAATTGTTCCGCTGAGATAGTCACAAAGGTTGCCCAATACCCTACTCCTAAGCCCATTATAAAGGCAAGGCTTAAAAACTTCGTCGCTGTAATACCATCACTCAATAAATACCATAGTGAGCTTCCAATGATAATTAATTGACATATAAACACCACTTTTTTGCGGGATTTTAAAATCTGTGCGAATATTCCTGCCAGTACATCCCCGATAGAAATACCGATATAGGTAAACATCACCCCTTGACCAGCACTCAGTGTACCTGCAGCCCCCAAGGCCTTGCCGATCTCCGGAGCTTGAGTAACCAAAACACCGACAACAAACCAGATTGGAAGACCAATGCATAGACAGTTGACATACCGTTTTAAGCGGCTTTTATTTGTGAAAAGCATGCGAATATCCCCTTTCACAACACCCGATTTATCTTGCTCCTTAAATAATCCTGATTCAAAAGAGCCAATGCGCAACAATAGCAACAGTAAGCCCATTCCACCACCGACAAAGTAGGCCGTCCGCCAGTCAAATTCTTCCGAGACAAAATAGGCCAATATAGCGCCTAAAACACCGACACCGGCAACCAACATGGTCCCATAACCGCGTTTTGATTTATGCATACTTTCAGAAACCAGGGTAATTCCCGCCCCCAGTTCTCCGGCCAAACCAACGCCCGCTATAAAACGAATAATACCATACATAAGCACATCATGTACAAAACCATTTGCAATATTCGCTACAGAGTATAAAAGAATCGATCCAAAAAGCACTTTTAAACGTCCAAATTTATCCCCTATAATCCCCCAAAGAATTCCACCCAACAGCAAACCGCCCATTTGCATATTGAGCACAAATTCACCTTTTACCCGCATCTCTTCCGCAGGGACGCCAATATCAGTGAAGGACTGAATACGGACGATGGAGAAAATAATCAAATCGTAGATATCGACGAAATAGCCCAGTGACGCAATCATAACCAGTAACCACACTTTTTTATTGGGTTGTTTTTCTTTTATTGTTGACATTTTAGGTTTTTTGATCTGTAAAAATACCATAGTGAAGCTATAAAACCAAGATTTCGAAAAATAATCCGACACATTGTTTTATTTTTGCATCATGAGATATAGTCCACTTGCCTTAACATGGCTATTACGTATTTACCCGCCCTTTCTATTTCAAGGAATCTGGGTAAAAAAAATTAGTCCTGGCTTCCAAGGTGCCAAAGTAAAAATATATAAAACACCATTCAACATCAATACCAACAAAACACTCTTTGGTGGAACAATCTTTTCTGCAGCAGACCCCATCTTCCCTATCCTAATCGACCAATACCTTCAAAAAATTGGCTTTAAGAAAACCGTTGCTTGGTTAAAATCATCACAGATCACCTTTAAGAAACCCGGCAAAACCAGCGTGGAATATTCTGTGCAACTCTCAGAGGAAATCCTTGAAGAATGTGCCCATATTATCCGCACAAAAGGCAAAGTAGTTAAGGATTTTACCCTGGAAATTAAAGATAAGTCTGGTGACCTCTGTGCCACGGTACGTTGTGAAACCTATATTCGTGACTTGAATTTTACATTCCCTTCCAGAAATCGAAATATTGAGCCATAAGAAATTAATATATTTGTCCAATTACCAAAAAACATAAAACATGAATAAAATCGCGTTTGTAGCTATCGCATCCTTGGCAATAGCAGCATGTGGAACCCAGGGAAATGGTGCAACAGGTGTAAAAGCCCTGCAAGATTCAACTATTAAGATACATGATGAAATTATGCCTCAAATCGCTCATTTCGACCGCGATGTTGTTAAGATAGATTCTATTTTGGCAAATTTAAAAAACCTAAAAACAACTAAGGCTGATTTAGACACCAATTTAACAAGAAAAGAGCTAAGCACATTGAAAGCTAATTTAGAAAGTGCTACAGACCATATGATGGACTGGATGAAAGGATATAACCCAGATTCAACAGATGTTAAATATTTTGAAACAGAGCTTCAAAAAGTAAGTGATATGAAAAAAATATTTGATAATGTTGCTAAAGAAAGCCAAGACAAATTAAAGAATTTTTAAATCCAAAAATTCAAATAACACAGTCCGCCCCTCTTTAGGTTAACATTAAGTTGTTCGTGTAAAGATGGAATCAAGCTTTAACAAACAAAACTATTAAATACATGAGATCCATAACTAAATTTTACTGCGCAACTGGTCTTTTACTCGGTTTATTTTCCTGTAAAAACAATAGCCAGACAAGCTTACCCATCTATGGCGAAAGAGAAGCTGTAGAAAAAACAGTTGATGGAAAACAAATCGTAGATACAGTCTATCATACTATTCCGCCTTTTAAACTGCTCAATCAGGATAGTACAATGATTTCAGACAAAGATTTTGAGGGTAAAGTATATATCGCCAACTTCTTCTTTACCCATTGTCCAAGTATCTGTCCAACGATGAATCGCAACCTATTAAAGATATACCAGCAATACAAGGATAATGAAGAAGTTCGTTTCCTGTCCCATAGTATAGACTTTAAATACGATCAACCCTACGTACTGAAAGATTATGCCAATAAATTGGGTGTAACCAATAATCACTGGCAATTTGTTTCGGGGACTAAAGCAGAAATATATGGTCTAGCCAATCAATACCTGGTTTATACCGCTGAAGATAAAAATGCGCCTGGAGGTTACGATCATCAGGGGTACCTTGTCTTAATAGACAAAGATAAGCGAATTCGGGGCGCCTACGACGGTACAAATGATGAGCAAGTAAAAAAACTGATGAACGACTTACCTTTACTCTTGAGCAAGGATAAAAAATAACATGCACATTCTCTTAAAAACAGGTATAACAATTGGTGCTATTTTAGCGGTCTTGATAAGCTGTCAGCATGAAGTTGATATCAAAACTGCGCAATATGCGGTCAACGGTCAAAAGGTATACCGAACACATTGTCAAAATTGTCATGGAGAGAAAGGTGAAGGATTGGGCAATCTCTATCCGCCCCTAACCGATACCACCTTTCTGCAAACTCATCGTCAAGATCTTGCTTGCATCATCAAGCACGGAACTTCTGGTGAACTTGAAGTTGCGGGTAAAAAGTTTAATAATACCATGCCCGCTTCAAATCTTTCCGCAATTGATATCGCTTATGTATTAACCTATATCAATACCAAGATCAACAAAGGGAAAAATTTATATCCTTTGGAAGATGTTGAGAAAAGTTTAAAAGGTTGCAAATAGAAAAGCGGTGATTTAATCAAATCACCGCTTTTCTATTTGCGATCCTTCACCTCTACCTCCCCTCCACCGATCAAAAAAAATAAAAATACGAAAACAATTTCATCTCTTTTTCCTTATTGTATTATTGATTCAAATCGTTTTATATTTATTGATTTATAACAATATTCTGACATTTTGGATCTAAATTAATCGTTAATTTTGCAACCGAATGAACGTTCGATTGATGAATTCCAATGAAAAAATTGCGGCAGTATTTGCCAGCACACTAAAACTTATACAAACAAACGGCTTCCATGGAACGCCGATGAGCAAAATCGCACAAGAGTCTGATGTAGCAATTGGGACTATCTACCATTATTTCCCGTCAAAAGACGATCTAATTTTTGGTTTGTTCAAACATTGTAGAACACTACTCAATGAGTATATTTTTGATGGTATAAAAGATGATTTCGACTATAAAGACTCATTTTTTCATATTTGGCGCAACTTTGTCAAGTTCTATCTAGAGAACGGGCACATCTTTAGTTTTTTTGAGCAGTTTTTTTCCTCTCCTTATTACGAGAAGAACAAAGCTGAGATACAAGAACCTGTGGGGGGGCAAAACAAAGTTGTTGATTTTTTACAGGAAGGCATTGATCGAAAAATTTTGAAGCAGGTAGATGTCCATCTTTTGGTGGCAAGTTACATTGGCGTGGCACTATCAACTGTTCACAGCATCAAATTTAAAGATCTCAAGTTTTCCGAACAAAATGTGGAGGACTTAATGGGGATTATTTGGGATGGGGCTATTAATAGAGAAAAAAATAATTAATTACATATATGAAGTTTAATAAAATCGTTTATTCCTTAGCGGCCCTATCGCTTTTGAGTAATACAGGATTTGCACAACAGCAATCTGAAAACTTGCCGGCAAATGCAACACTTCAGCAGCTGATTGATTACGCCTTACGTAATCAAATCGCTGTAAAACAAGCGCAATTGGACGAGACCATCGGTGAAAAGGATATTGACATCTCTCTTTCAGGTTGGTATCCACAATTGGGTCTAAAAGGAAGTTATAATTATAATGTCATTGTTCCATTAGCAAATATTGGCGGAAATAATATCAAAATGGGGCAGAACAATGCAAGTGCATTAACGCTTCAAGCGGATCAACAGATCCTAAATCCAGAGCTAATGCAGGCGAAGAAAGCGGCAGAATTGGTACGTCTTGGCAATAAACAAAATACGGAGAACAAAAAGATCACCGCTGTTGTAGAGGTCAGCAAAGCCTATTATGATATCCTAACTTCGGAAGAGCAGATCAAGATTGTACGAGAAAATATCGCTCGCCTCCAAAAACAATTGAAAGATGCAAAATCTCAATACGATGTGGGCTTAGTCGATAAGACCGACTATAAGCGAGCACAAATTGCTTTGGCAAATTCGAATGCAGACGAGAAAAGAACGGTTGAGCTTCGCAAATATAAATACGAATACCTCAAACAATTGCTAGCTTTGGATAAAAGCAAAAATTTGACGCTATCCTTTGACAATAGCAATATGGAATCAGAAATTTTGTTAGACACAACTGCTGGAATAAATGTCTCTAATCGAATTGAATTCCAACAATTGGAAACATCCAAAAAAATCCAGCAGTTGAGCACGCAATACTATAAATGGACATATTTACCAAGTGTAAGTGCTTTTTATAATTACGCTTTCAACTATCGAAATGATAAATTTAGTAAACTTTACTCCGATAATTTCCCGGGTTCAGTTGCCGGCCTAAATGTTTCTTTTTCAATTTTCGACGGATTTAAACGTAAAAAACAAATCAATAAGTCCAGATTGCAGGAAGAAAGAATTGACTGGGACATCAAAAATTTAGAAAATAGCATTAACACAGAGTATTCGCTGGCAAGAGCAACCTATAATGCTAACTTAAATGATTGGAAAACAGCTAAAGAAAATGTGGAACTCTCCAAAGAAGTATACGAGACCATCAAACTTCAATATGACGAAGGTATCAAAACTTACCTCGATCTAATGACAGCAGAAACTGATCTCAAAACAACGCAACTTAATTATTTGAACTCCCTCTATGCACTATTATCAAGTAAATTAGATGTTCAGAAAGCAGTTGGGGCAATCCACACAAATTAATTAATAAACGGAAACTAATACAAATCATGAATAAAAGACAATTATTATTCGCTTTCTTCCTTGGGACGGCATTAGTATGGACCTCTTGTGGAAATAAGGATGCAAAAAAGCAAGGTGCAGCACAGGCTCAGGCTGAAAAAGTTGTTCCTGTCAGCTTTGGCGTAGCATCACATGAGATTGTTACAGGTACAATCAGCTATCCAGCAACAGTCAAACCGTTGAACGAAGCAGATCTATATGCGGAAGTAAGCGGCTATATCACCAAAATATATGTTTCTGACGGCGCAGTAGTTTCCGCAGGACAAGCGCTTTATGAAATTGATGGAACACGCTACAATGCGGCTGTCCAACAAGCTAAAGCAAGCTTACAGGTAGCACAAACGGATTTGGACCGCCAAAAAAGAGATCTAGCGCGCTACCAAACATTAGCCGATAAAGATGCGATTGCGAAGCAGGTATTTGACAATGCAGTTTCGAATGTAGCCGCTTCGCAGGCACAGGTAGAGTCTGCTCGTGCAGCTTTGGTCACCGCGAATACAAACTTATCGCGTTCGACCATTCGGGCTCCTTTTAGTGGTACCGTAGGAATATCACAGGTACGTTTGGGCGCCTTGGTCAATCCAGGTACGACCCTATTGAATACCTTGTCTTCAACTAGCCCAATAGCTGTTGAATTTCAGGTAAATGAAAAGGATATTACCAAATTTACCCAACTGCAAAGTAGCCATTCATCATCGGATCTTTCTCTTGTATTGCCAAATGGAAGTACGTATGAAGGTAAAGGAACAATCACAACCATCGACCGCGCAGTTGACCCTGCAACCGGGACGATCAAAGTGCGCGCTACTTTCCCCAACAATGCCAACGAATTGCGGGCCGGTATGAATATTACGATGAATGTATCGACAACCTCAGCTACGGAAGAAGTTGTGGTTCCTTACAAAGCCGTTTTCGAACAGCTTGGCGTATTTAACCTCTATACCGTAAATGATAGCAGTAAAGCTGAAATTCGCCAAGTAAAATTAGGTATTAAAGCCGGTGACAAAATTGTGATCAAAGAAGGTGTTAAAGATGGTGAGAAAATCGTTGTCGATGGTGCCATGAATGTCCAAAATGGAGTTAAAGTAGTTGACGCTGCTGTCGCTGCCCAACAGGCTGCAAAAGGCGCACCTCAAGGAAAATAACACCATTAATTTTTTAAAGAGAATCTAAAAGATATAGAATGATTTCAGAAGTATTTATTAAGAGGCCAGTTACCGCAATCGTTATTTCGATATTGATTTCAATTATCGGGATCATTGCAGTATCCACGTTGCCAATTAGCCAGTATCCTTCTATTGCACCTCCAACAGTAACGGTTACGGCCAATTACACCGGAGCTGATGCACAGACGGTTGAACAAACCGTGACAACTCTTATCGAGAGTCAGATCAATGGTACACCTGGCATGATTTATATGTCGTCCAATAGTACGTCAAATGGTCAAGCAACAATTACGGTGACATTTGAAGTAGGTACGGATATCGATATTGCGACCTTAGACGTACAAAACCGTGTGGGAATCGCTGAACCAGCCCTTCCGGAAGCGGTAAGACGTTTGGGGATTACAACCCGTAAAGCCAATAACGATATCTTGATGTTGGTTGCTTTAACTTCACCAAAAGGAACTAGAAGTGAAAATTTCTTGGCCAATTACAACAACTTATACGTTAAAGATGCACTTTTGCGTGTGAAAGGCGTCGGTGATGTAACGGCTTTCGGGCAACCATTCTCGATGCGCGTGTGGCTTGACGCAAATAAATTAGCCAACCTGAGCATGACTCCTGCTGATGTATCCACAGCAATTGCCGAACAAAACTCCCGTATACCTGGTGGTAGCGTTGGTGGACGTCCACAAGAGTCTTCGACGGTATTTGAATATCCGATCATTACCGATAGTGATCTTTCAAATCCCGAGGACTTTGAAAACATCGTTGTAAAAACCAATAAAGATGGATCCATCGTACTCTTAAAGGATGTTGCGCGTGTTGAATTGGGTCAATTTAATTATGGTACATCATCTACCGTAAATGGTATGACTTCATCTGCGATGATGATCAATCAAACCCCAGGAGGAAATGCCGTAGAATCCGCAAAAGGTATTGTCGATGCTTTGGAAAAATTAAAGAAATCTTTTCCAACGGATGTAGATTATACGATCAGTTATGAGACGGTGTCGGTTGTGAATGCCTCTATTTCTTCGGTTATCCACACCTTGGTTGAAGCATTGATTCTGGTAACGGTCGTGGTATTTTTCTTCCTTCAAAGCTGGAGAGCAACATTAATTCCCGTACTGGCAATCCCCGTATCCATCATCGGTACTTTCATCTTCTTCCTAATGTTTGGCTTTTCGGTCAACAACCTGACCATGCTTGCCTTTGTATTGGCCATCGGTATTGTGGTGGATGATGCCATCGTTGTGGTGGAAGCCGTCCAGCACTATATTGACCATTATAAACTGGATGCAAAAGAAGCGACACGTCGTGCCATGGGCGATATCACTGCTCCGGTTATTGCAATTGCATTAATTTTGGCTGCGGTATTCGTTCCGGTTGGTTTTATCCCTGGAATGGTTGGTAAATTATATCAACAGTTTGCAATCACCATTGCAGTATCCGTTATGCTGTCTGCATTTATCGCACTTTCGTTAACCCCAGCATTATGTTCAATTTTATTAAAGCCGACAGCAGTACATGAAGGCGCTAAAGGTTTGAATAAATTTTTCTACAAATTTAATATTTGGTTTGAAAAAGTGACCATCAGGTACTCAAATGGTGTAAAACAGGCTATCAAAAAAGCACCACTGGTATTGATTATTCTGTTATGTATTTTTATCGGAACAGGCTGGATGTTTACAACCAAACCAACTGGATTTATTCCTTCAGAGGATGGTGGTGCATTTTTCGCCGGTATTACATTGCCAGAAGGTTCTTCTTCTGCGCGTACAAATGAAGTTCTTAAAGAGATTGAAGCCGATCTACACAAGACATTTCCAGAAATCAAGTATGTTACTGCAATTTCCGGTATCAATATTTTGAACCGCGCGTTTAAATCCAATGGTGCAACAGTGTTCGTTTCGCTTAAACCTTGGGAAACCCGTACACGCACGGCAAACGATATCGCTGGTATGATTATGGGTAAATACCAGGGCTATACCAAAGCAAGGGTGTTGGCGGTAACGCCACCAGCAATTCCGGGTCTAGGTACATCTGGAGGTTTCTCTATGCAGGTACAGGATTTACAGACGGTAAATATCAAAGATTTCGAAGCGACAGTCGGCAAATTCTTGATGGCTGCCAACCAACGTCCAGAAATTGGCATGGCTTATACCCTATTTAATACCAACTCTCCCAACTACAAATTGGAAGTGAACCGCGAACAGGCAAAACGCATGGGCGTGCCTATCTCCAGTATTTATTCGACGATATCATCCTATTTGGGTAGTAGCTATGTGAATGATTTTACAAAGTATGGTCGTAGTTACCGTGTCGTCACACAAGCTGATATCCCGTACCGTATGAATATTGAAGACATCAACAAATTGTATGTCAATAATGTGTCGGGAAACCCTGTACCGATGGGTACGCTGGTTAAGTATGAATTGATGACTATGCCTTCGATCATCAATCACTACAATATCTTTAGAAGTGTAGAGATCAATGGTAGTTCGGCCCCTGGTTACTCATCAGGAGATGCTTTGAAAGCCTTACAAGAAGTAGCTGCACAAACATTACCAGAAGGTTTTGACTATCAGTTCTCCGGTCTGTCGCTGCAAGAGATGCAATCGGGATCAAAAACTGTCCAAATTTTTGCGTTGTGTATCCTGTTTGTGTTCTTGCTTTTAGCCGCATTATACGAAAGTTGGTCTGTACCATTCTCTATTTTATTATCTGTTCCTTTAGGTGTATTTGGGGCCATATTAACCCTAACATTAATCCCTACATTGGATAATAACATCTATGCGCAGATTGGTCTGGTCACCATCATTGGACTTGCTGCCAAGAATGCGATTCTAATCGTAGAGTTTGCTAAGGAACGGGTTGATATCGGGATGAACCTTTATGAAGCGACATTAGATGCTGTAAAATTGCGTCTACGCCCAATTATCATGACGTCCTTTGCCTTCATCTTGGGGATTATTCCATTGATGCTATCTCATGGAGCTGGAGCAATTTCTCGCCAAACAATCGGTTGGACGGTATTTGGTGGTATGACTGCAGCCACACTCCTAGCGATCTTTATCGTTCCGGTACTATTCGTTGTGATTACACGTATGGCATATGGTAAGAAAAAATTGGCTGAATTAGAAGCGAATTTCGATGAAGAGAAAGCGAAAAATTTAAGTTCACACTAATTATACGCTGCCTCCGTGAAGAATCCCCACGGAGCTAACAGCAAGAAGCCTTTCCTTGTAACAAGGGAAAGGCTTCTTTTTTGCTCGTCCAATTATATTTTTTTATTTTTACTGCTCACTATTAAAAGTATATGTCACCTGAATCACAACGAAAATTTGAATTACTAAACCTTCTTGCCGAATCCTACGACGCACTATTATTTGATGTCGATGGTACCCTGGCAGATAATATGGACGCACATAAACAAGCCTATAAAGCTGCAGCCAAACAATACGGAGTCGAGTTGGACGTCAATTTGATTGATGAAACTGCCGGATGGCCCACTGTGGCTGTTGCAGAGGAAATCAGCAAACGCTATGAGGTAGATTTCGATTATCAAGAATTTTCCACACTAAAGTCTACTATTTTTCGAGACGAGTATGTTTTCAAGACGAAACCTGTAGATTACGTTGTTGAACATCTAAAATATCAGAAAGGTAAAAAACACATCGCTGCCGTTTCAGGAGGAACCAGAACAACCTTATCCATGACATTAACCACCATTGGTGTATGGGATGATTTGGAAACACTGGTTTGTGCTGGAGATACAGCTGAGGGAAAACCTTCACCACAACCCTTTCTTTTGGCAGCTGCTCAATTGAATATTGCTCCGGAAAGATGCCTGGTCTACGAAGACGGGACCCCAGGAGTTGAAGGTGCGAAAGCCGCAGGAATGGGTTGGGTTCGCGTTGATGAAATTTAATAAACCCCAATTTGCAGACTATAAAAAAAGCCGCAGTAAACTTCAAGCTTACTGCGGCTTTTTTTATAACATTATGCTATTTAAAAACTAGTAATTATTTTCACTCCCCCGTTGCTATAGTTCAAATCGGATGATTTCAAATTTCCGATTGGAGCTTTATAATAAGGCTCTACAGAAATGGATAATTTTCCAACTTTCTGTTTCCGACCAACTGAAAAATTAATAAAGCCGTTCACACCTTTATCATCAACATTTTTGTCTTGAGATTTTTGTCTGTACTCCGTATTATTTGTTTCATAGATCGTTGCCCGTTCCTGATCCAATACACCAACATAGGATACACCGACTGAGGTATAGAAATTCTTGTTTATCGCGTATCTAACATCCAATGGGATATCAACTGTTAGGATTTTACCTGAAACCCGTTCATTACTCTTTGCATCTTTTGCATCTGCTGCCCGCATCGCAAAGGAATTATTCAAATTCGATTGAGAAATATAATTTGGCGCATCTGCATTAAGAGAATTTGATCCCATTGCAGGAGTGATGGGTGAATTACCCGAAACAGCTCCATAATGTTGAATGGAAGCTCCTGAACGAAGACTTACTTTGCTCGAAATATTATAGGCTAGCGCGACCCCACCACCGAGCGTTATGCTTTCCGATGTAGAGGCTGGGGATACAAAAGCGCCCATTTCCCATTTTTTATCTTGAGGAATGTTCGTGTGAACAACACTAGTTCTTGTTCTCCCTTGTTGCGCATCATACAATTGCGCGAGTTTTACAGCGTCACGTTGCGTTTGATTAACAGGCGGGATTAGCCCTGAATTGGTCGATGCAATAACGGTTTTATTCGTCAACGTGTTATTTGTTGACGCGCTTGCCCGTTCCGCTTCACTTTCCGTTAAACCAACCTGCGCTGAAAATGAATTATTTTTCAATTGCATGGACTGTAGCCTTCTTAAATCGGCTGATACAGCCACATCGTGGCCCCGCATTAATTGCCCAGTACTCAATACCAAGTGGTGATTGTCCAAATTTTCAGTTGAATGGTCCCCTGGCACAGAATAGGCATAGGGCTTCTTCGCTGATAATACCTCTGCACTTACAATCCTATCGCCCGTAACACCCGATAACGAACGCTGTATCGATTCTTTTAAATCCTTATGATCACCTAACACATCTTCTCGTTCTGGCAGATGTGTTAAAACGACTGCAGGTGAATCAGTCTCCACATTCGTCTTTAGCCCCCAATATCCTACACCAAAACACAATAACACAGCCGCAGCAGCACTCCAATACTTCCAATTAGAGGAGCGATGTGCTGAAACGCCATAATTTGAGGCAAATTTCTCCCAGGAACCTTCTTTATAAGGTAGTTCATGGTCTTTTAATTGTCCAATGATCTCTTCTATCAATTCCTTTTTCTTATTGTCTTTCATCGTAACAACACTATTTATCTTATTTCTTGAACTACGCCTGTATAATCCAAGTATAATTTTCTAAGTTTTTGTTTCGCTCGCGTCAGATAAGTCCTTGACGTACTATCTGGTATGTTAAGCATCTGGGCTATTTCATCATGCGAATAACCCTCAATTTCATAGAGATTAAAAATAGTTTTTTGAATTTCGGGGAGCTGATCGAGCAGACGCATAATCTCATTGACCTCTAGTCGACTGTCCAATTGTACTGCAGGAGTATGCATATCCCCTTCTCCCAAATCTTCAACCGAATAAAACTGCTTTTTACTTCGTAAAAAATCAATCGAAATATTGGCAGCAATTCGCCCTATCCAAGCTCTAAATGATTTTTCGAGATTTTCATCATCAATATCCCTATTAAATGATTCTAATTTCCGAAATACCCGAACAAAACTTTCATTTACAAGCTCTTCCGCGTCCACATCCTGCTTAACATAACGAATAATAATAGCCATGAGATAACCATAATACTTCTTATAAACGAAGGCCTTGCCGTCCTCACGATCGCGTAAGCAACGTTCTAAGGCATCCTGTAAAGATGATAGCTTCTTGTTATAAAAATATGACCGAATTATACCCACTTAAACCATTTAATTATTAAGTTTCAAACTTAGACAAATTGCCTTTCATATGCAATCAATAACATATGCCATGTAAACAATCTATCGAATTCTCCCCTTCAAGATGAACGTTTTTTTCGAGGAGATAACGAAATTAAAATTATAAAACTCAACATCAAATAGCCGAATGTCCCCTTGTAATAATATCACTATTTAACTATTTTTATCCATATAACGAAATGCCATTTCCTTTCGCTACAGCGTTTTCAAAAAAAATCCATAAAAAGAATTGAAAAAAATGGCTATTTTTGCGTGATTTTCACATTTTAAATATTATTCATACCGAATGAGTACTGTATTATCCGAACAGGAACAACTTAGAAGACAAGCGATGCAATCGTTGTTGGATATGGGAATTGATCCATTTCCAGCCAACGAATTTGTCGTCAATGCACATGCTGCTGATATTTTAGAAAATTACGATAGAGATAAATTGAATTATAAGAACATCACCATTGCGGGACGTATCATGAGTCGTCGTGTGATGGGTAGTGCTTCATTTTTTGAAATTCAAGACTCCACCGGACGTATTCAAGCTTATATAAAGCGTGACGATGTCTGTCCTGATGAGAATAAAGACCTTTACAATGTAGTTTTCAAAAAGCTATTGGATATTGGCGATATCGTTGGTATCAAAGGCTATGTCTTCACGACACAAACCGAGGCCATTGCAGTACACGTAGAAGAATTTACTGTTTTATCCAAATCGCTGCGCCCCCTACCTGTTGTAAAATCGGCAGAAGGTAAAACTTTTGATGCCTTTACAGATCCAGAACAACGCTATAGAATGCGTTATGTAGATTTGATCGTAAATCCAAGTAACAAAGACATATTTATCAAACGTACGAAGCTTTTCAATGCGATGCGTCAGTTCTTTAACGATGCGGGTTATATGGAAGTAGAAACACCGGTCCTGCAATCCATCCCAGGCGGTGCCGCGGCACGTCCGTTCATCACGCATCATAATGCTTTAGATATTCCATTATATCTTCGTATCGCCAACGAGCTTTATCTAAAAAGACTAATCGTTGGTGGATTTGATGGTGTATACGAGTTTTCTAAAAACTTCCGTAATGAAGGAATGGACCGCACCCACAATCCGGAATTCACCGCAATGGAAATTTATGTAGCCTATAAAGACTACAACTGGATGATGAATTTTACAGAACGTTTGTTAGAACATTGTGCGTTGGCTGTAAATGGTACGACTGAAGCAACCTTCGGTGAACATAAAATTGACTTTAGAGCACCATATAAACGGATATCGATGACAGATTCCATTAAGGAATTCACTGGATTTGATATTACTGGAAAATCTGAAGAAGAAATCCGTATCGCTGCCAAAGGAATGGGCATCGATGTAAACGAAACCATGGGTAAAGGCAAACTGATTGATGAAATTTTCGGTGCAAAATGTGAAGGAAACTACATCCAGCCGACATTCATTACGGATTATCCAAAAGAAATGTCTCCTTTAACGAAGAAACACAGAGATAATCCTGATTTAACCGAGCGTTTTGAGCTGATGGTTTGTGGAAAAGAGATTGCCAATGCTTATTCAGAACTTAATGATCCAATTGATCAACGTGAACGATTTGAAGATCAATTACGTCTTTCTGAAAAAGGTGATGATGAAGCCATGTTTATAGATCAGGATTTCCTTCGTTCATTGGAATATGGAATGCCACCGACCTCTGGACTTGGAATCGGTATGGACCGTTTAATCATGTTCTTGACCGATAATGCGTCAATCCAAGAAGTTCTTTTCTTCCCACAAATGAGACCTGAAAAAGTCGCCAAAGTGGCAGAAGTAAAAGATTATGAAGAACAAGGTATTCCTGCAGCCTGGGTTCCCGCGTTACAAAAAATGGGCTTTACAACCATTGAAGCTTTAAAAGAAGCCAATCCGAACAAGGTTTTTAATGACCTTGGTGGTATGCGTAAAAAACTTAAACTGGATATCAATATGCCAACGAAAGACGAAGTATTTGCTTGGTTCAATTAAATCGGTATCTATGCTAGCTAAAAAAGCTGTCTCAAATTTTATTGAGGCAGCTTTTTTTGTTTAGGGCAAATTTGTAAAAGTATTTACAAATAGATTCGCTATGCATTGAAGCACAGGATCGCTGACAATTGTCACCAATATATGACTCCTGCCAATTGTAGACATTTATTATATTTACATATCGTTAACTAAATCAATTTTTAGCTTATGAAGAATATTCTCGCGCTTGACGGCGGTGGTATCCGGGGTATCATTCCTGCAATGGTTCTTGTGGCTCTCGAAGAGAAGTTGCAAAAGCAGACGATGGATCCTAATGCACGGATTGCCTCCTACTTTGACTTTATTGCAGGTACAAGCAGCGGCGGAATTCTAACGAGCATTCTCTTGTATCCAGAAGAAGGCAATCCCGCGCATCCTAAATTTTCAGCTCGAGATGCGTTAAACTTATTCGTCAACCATGGAACTGAAATTTTCACGGCCTCCAAATGGCGTCGATTTCTGAGTGGATTTGGCCTGGTCAGTGAGCTGTATTCGTCGAATCCATTATCGAATGTCCTGGATGAATATTTTCAAAATGCACAATTGAGCCATCTTATCAAACCATGTATCATCACTGCATATAACATTGAATTACGGAAAAATCATTTTTTCAGGCAGCAAAAAGCAATTACGCATGGCGAAGCACGGGATTTCTACCTCAAATACGTCTGCAAGGCGACATCCGCTGCGCCCACATTTTTTCCTGTTGCAGAGATCTATTCCCTTTCAAAAACAAGATATCCGTTGATTGATGGCGGTGTGTTTGCTCAAAACCCCTCCATATGTGGTTTACTTGAAGTTTTAAAGGCTTTTAACAGCACGCAGATAAACGACATGTTTATGGTATCCTTAGGTACGGGAATATCAAAGACAGCTTATAACTACGAACATTTTAAGAAGAAACTTGCTATACAAATCGGCCCCGCTTTAGTTGACATTATGACGAGTGCATCTTCCGAGAGTACCGAATTTTTTATTCGGCAACTATTCCAAAATAATGGCAAGCAACAAAATTATCTGCGCATAGAGCCTTCCAACTTGTCTAGTATCAATGCGTCGCTAGATGCAGCCTCGCCCAATAATATACAGAAGTTGATTTCCCTATCCGATAAAATGATCAGTGAGCACGAGGATACATTGGATTATATCGTTGCACACCTCATTAAGGAAAAGAGTCAAAATAAGAAGAAAAATCCATGGAGCCAGTTGATGGATAAGTTCTAAAAGATTACTTTTACGCATATTTTAAATCTATATGGCATTAAACTACGTTTGGGTTGCATTTTTTTTAATCACATTTGCCGTAGCCCTTGTAAAACTAATCTTTTTCGGAGATACGGAAATCTTTCAGCAAATTGTAAATTCAATCTTTGACAGTGCAAAAACGGGGGCGGAAATCTCTTTAGGGCTGATCGGCATGATGAGTTTTGCCCTTGGAATTATGAAAATTGGCGAGAAAGGCGGTATGATCAATATTTTTGCAAAAATCGTGGGCCCTTTTTTCCATAAACTATTTCCGGAAATACCCAGAAATCATCCGGCACTTGGCTCAATTCTGATGAATTTCTCGGCTAATGCGTTGGGACTAGATAATGCGGCAACGCCATTGGGCCTTAAAGCGATGAAGGAACTCCAGGAGCTCAACCCCAATAAGGAAACCGCTACCAATGCACAGATCATGTTTATTGTCCTCAATGCATCTAGCTTAACCCTATTGCCTATTTCAATTATGGCTTATCGGAAGGAAGCTGGTGCTCCAGACCCTTCAGATGTATTTCTGCCAATTTTGATCGCAACCTTCTTTTCCACATTGGTGGCTTTGATTCTCGTTTCCATCTATCAAAAAATCAATTTATTTAACCGTGTAATTCTAGGATACCTGGGTGCAATGGGATTATTTATCGGTGGACTACTTTATTACTTTTCGGGACTGCAACAAACAGAAATTGAAATATTCAGCAAAGTGTTTGGTAATGTTATTTTATTCAGCTTATTTACCTCTTTCATAGGTTTGGCTCTTTTCCGTAAAGTAAATGTGTACGATTCATTTATTGAAGGTGCCAAAGAGGGCTTCGAAGTTTCTGTAAAAATAATCCCCTATCTTGTCGCCATGCTTGTTGGTATTGCGGTATTTAGAGCATCAGGAACGATGGACTATATGGTCGCTGGAATTTCCGAAGCCATCGCATTATGTGGTCTAGACACATCCTTTGTAGACGCTTTACCAGTAGCCTTTATGAAACCGCTCAGCGGCTCCGGTGCACGTGGACTTATGGTCGATTTGATGAATGCCAAAGGTCCAATGGATTTCGCTGCCAGGGTTGCTTGTGTTATACAAGGATCGACAGAAACTACTTTTTATGTCCTCGCCGTATATTTTGGTGCAGTGGGCATAAAACGTACTAGGCATGCTTTACCATGTGCATTATTAGCGGAATTAGCCGGTGTAATCGCAGCAATAATTATCTCATACATATTTTTTAAATAACATACTTATACTACAGAAAGGTCTGCTGTTATAACAATGTCAACTATTTACAAATTATTATATTGTGATGAAAAAAACAATCGCACTAATAGCCCACGACGGCAAAAAACCTGAAATGGTCGCATTTGTCAAAGATCACCAGGAATTATTGGAGCGCGCCAATATCATTGCCACAGGTACTACGGGCTCTTATGTCAGGCAGACAGGACTGCCTGTAGAATTGAAATTGAGTGGCCCCATGGGTGGTGATGCACAGATCGCAGCTTTAGCCGCCGAAAGAAAAGTGGACGGCATTATTTTCTTTCGCGATCCACTAGGAAAACATGCCCATGAACCAGATATTCAAATGCTTATGCGTGTATGTGATCTTTACAATGTCCCTTTGGCAACAAACCCCGCAACTGGAAGCCTTATCATTGAAGGTCTATTAGAAGACGTTGAATCCTAATTTCTATCGCTTATGGACAATGAAGTAATCGTTTCAATAGGGAAAATCCCCTATACAACGACAGTACAATACGGAAAGCATCAAATAACGGTCGATGAACCTGAAGATATAGGCGGTGAAGATCAGGGCATAAACCCTACTCCATTACTGTTATCATCCTTAGGGAGTTGCAAAGCCATTACCGTCAAAATGTATGCGGACCGCAAAAATTGGCTCCTGGAAGAAGTACAGGTGCGTTTATCTTATGAGGTGCAAACAAGTGAGCAGCAGCAAACGACCTATATACAATGCTTTATCAGCTTTAAAGGAGATCTAGATGAGGTGCAAAAGCAGCGGTTGTTCAAAATTGCTGAAAAGTGCCCCGTTCATAAGATATTATCAAATCCTATTGTAATAACTTCAAATCATTTATAATGTTTCTTGGGATAACGGATAACACTAATTATATTTGTCCGCGCAAAAAAGACCTTTAATAGCTCCTAGAATCGAATAGAAAAGGTTACTTGTCCTGCATTATAGATAATTGGAATAAAAATAAAGCAAACAATGCAATTGGATCCACAAATAGCAATAGACTCGCCTTTTAGATCGATCAAACGTGAAGACTGGAAAAATTTAAACGGAAAAGTATTGCACAATTTCAGTGTCGAAGATCTGGAAAATCTCCATGCACTGAATGAACCCTTGACAAATCAGGAAATAGAAGAAGTCTACTTTCCCTTGAGTCATCTACTTGAGATTCATATTGATCGTTTCCAAAGTCTTCACCAGCGAACAAACCGCTTCTTTGGCAAGGAAGTGAGCAAACTGCCTTATATCATCGGTATAGCTGGGTCGGTTGCTGTGGGAAAAAGTACGACAGCCCGTGTGCTACAACGTGTGCTTAGTTTACTCCCGTCCAAACCGAAGGTCGATTTGGTGACCACAGACGGTTTTCTTTACCCGAATCAATATCTTATCGAACGCGGTATTCTAAACCGAAAAGGCTTTCCTGAAAGCTATGATGCTAAAAGATTGATTCATTTCCTTTCAGCAGTGAAATCAGGAGCTCCAAAAATTACGGTTCCAGTATACAGCCACCTGGTCTATGACGTGTTGCCAGACGAACAGCAACAAGTGATTGAACAACCCGACATCCTTATTGTAGAAGGGATAAATGTATTACAAGTCAATTCCCAGCGACCACGAAAGGGACATAGCGTATTCGTTTCCGACTTTTTTGATTATTCAATCTATGTACATGCCAGCGAGAAAAATCTTATTGAATGGTATACCAATCGATTTGAGTCACTGCGTGCCACTGCATTTCAAAATCCGGCTTCATTTTTCCATAAATATGCTAATATGACAGCTGATGAAAGCCACACCATGGCTGTAAATATCTGGAACGAAATTAATAAGCCCAATCTAATTAAAAACATTTTGCCAACGAGATATCGCGCCGATCTTATTTTGGAAAAAGGAAGCCACCACTTTGTTAAAAATGTCAAAGTAAGAAAGATTTGACCCTACAGTCTCGTAAACTGCAGGATTTCATTTAATATGCTGCTTTGTACCTGTTGATGTACTTTATTGCTGGACGAGATTGCACTAACCTCAACTTTATACTTGATATAATCTTTAGTCATATCGGCGACCTTAATTGTAAAACCTTGGGAATGATCTAAATTTGGATTTTTTTGAAATAGTGGACTTAAATACTGTTCCAATTCCGCCACTGCAAACGAGCGATCAATCGGCAATTCGAATTTTACAACAATTTTATTTGACTTTTGGGAGGTCTTATTGACCAACGTTGCAGTAAACACCAAATTATTGGGAATCATCACAGCGTCGTCATCTTCATCGCGCACAACCAGATTAGCCAACGTGATATCCACGATTTTCCCCTGATATTCGCCGATTTTTATGCGATCGCCTACAGAAAACTGATCCGAAAACATAATAATCAAACCAGATATCATATTCGTGATGTATTCTCTAAAAATCACAGCAATAGCCATTGCGACAATTGTCATGCTGGTGATAAAATCTTTTGGGTTAATCCCAACCGCTATCATTAGGCTGACAATAATGAAAAAGACATCGCCTACCGTGGCGACACGCGTAATTCCAAGCACAAAATTACCCCGTACAACCTGCTGCTCATTTCGGCTATTGTATAGTTTTACAAGGATAAAATGACCAATGGAGATCAGGACACTAGCTGTTAGAAAAGTATTTAAGCCGTATGCCATATTCCGGATGATCTCCCGCTGCTTATAAAAGGTTTCAAATTGAACAAAGGATGCCGTTAGCGCAATCAACAATATAATTCGGACGATAAAAGAAATTGAAATCGGTTTTGTCATTTTTTACACAAGCTTAAGTTGTCTATCTAGTCAAATTTAATGTTCTCCCATTCACTATTCAAGATATTTCATGTAAAATGGCTTCAAACGGGCTTGCTAAACTAAACAATTTTACTTTACGTAAAAAGCATTATCAGGAAATAGCTATCTTTGGCTAAAGACATTACATGCTATTAAATGAAGGAATCGAACGTGCAAACTGAACTTAACGTAAGCGGAATGCACTGTGCAAATTGTGCTATTTCAATTCACAAATACCTAGAAAACAACGGTGCTAAGGATATCTATGTCGATTTTGCATCAGATGAAGTGAAATTTTCGGAGATACCGCTGGAACAAATACCTGTGCTGGTCAAAGGCATTGAGTCTTTGGGTTACAAAGTTATGGAGGGTAAGGATAAGAAACCTAGCTTTTGGAAATCTATCGAGCTTAAGTTCCTCTGCTGCCTCATCTTTACGATACCCTTGTGGAGTCACATGTTTACGAATTTACCTATTCTACATGATCCCTTTATCCAACTCGCGCTTTGTGCGCCAGTTTACATCATTGGTTTTTCCTATTTTGGCATCAGTGCATTTCGTTCCATCTGGAACAAAATGCCCAATATGGATGTACTCATCTTTATTGGATCTACAGCTGCTTTTGCCTATAGTCTCATTGGAACATATTATAATCTAGGACATGATTACCAGTTCTACGAAACATGTGCAACAATCATAACACTGGTATTTTTGGGAAATGTCCTCGAAAAAAGAGCCGTTACCAAAACCACATCAGCCATCAAAGAGCTGGTTAAATATCAAGATATACCCGCTATCAAAATTGAAAATGACCAAGAAGTCGAGCTATTAGCCCGAGAAATTAAATCCGGTGATATTTTAAAAGTAAATTCTGGAAATCTCATCCCCGTTGATGGCGATATTTTGGAAGGACAGGCTTGGGTGGACGAATCTATGCTAACCGGAGAAAGTCTACCTATCGAAAAACTTAAATATGATGCCGTCATCGGCGGTACCTTACTAACCGAAGGAAATATCAGAATCGTGGCGACCAAAGTTGGGTCTAAAAGTGTACTGTATCAGATTATCCAATTAATTAAAGATGCGCAGAGTAAAAAGCCACCTATTCAAAAATTTGGTGATAAAGTAGCCGCTTATTTCGTTCCAATCGTTGTGACGATATCATTTTTCACTTTTTTTGTTACTTATTTTATCGCACAATTTCCGCTGCAGCAATCCCTCATGAATGCCATAGCTACCCTTGTTGTATCCTGTCCATGCGCCATGGGGCTAGCCACACCTACTGCTGTCATGGTTGGCCTGGGAAGAGCTGCAAAAAGTGGAATACTGATCAAAGGCGGAAGCACCATCGAGGAGATGTCCGATCTCAAACAGATGGTATTTGACAAAACGGGGACCCTAACGACAGGCGATTTTAATATCAAAGCGATTCAGACCTTTGGTATCGAACAATCGCAAGTCGAATCGATCATCGCACAATTGGAGAGTTATTCGAGCCATCCGATCGCCAAGTCGATCCGAAAACAACTCCAGGAGATAAAATCTTACCGCATTATCTTCAAGGAAGTCAATGAAATAAAAGGGAAAGGAATCTTTGCGACCGACACAAATGGAAATAACTACTCCATTTGCAATGCAAAACTTGGCGAAAAAGATTACTCTAATCGTTATGACCTTACCTTAACCATCAATGCCGTTGTAATTGCAGGCATTGTCCTCGAAGATCAAATTAAGCCGTATGCAAAGGAACTCATCCAATACCTCAAAGATAAAGGCATACGGCCTATTCTTTTGAGTGGAGATCGACAAAGCAAATGTGAACGCACAGCACAGAAACTTGGTATTGCGGATGTGTATTGGGATAAATCGCCAGAAGAAAAATTAGCAATCTTGTTCAAACTCAAAAAGAATGGCCCTACCGCAATGGTTGGTGACGGTATCAATGACGCTCCCGCATTAGCTGCTGCCGATGTTGGCATCTCGCTTGGCGATTCGACACATATTGCCATCCAATCGGCAAAGGTAGTTTTATTAAACAATGAGCTCAAATCTATTGAAAAGCTGCTGGAAATTGGTCACCATACCCTATTGACGATAAAGCAAAATCTCTTTTGGGCGTTCGCGTACAATATTGTGGCCATACCGCTTGCCGCGGTTGGCTTTTTCGGACCTATGCTTGCCGCCCTTAGCATGGCCTTTTCAGACTTAATTGTCATCGGCAATTCAATTCGGCTCCGCTTTAAAAAAATCAAATAAAAAGGATACCCCATAAGTACCAAGACAATCCATAAAAGATTGTCTTTTTTGTGTATATTAGGGCTTAAATCATTCGCTTTTGAGGTTAAATTTTTGTAACTTCGCATGCGTGGCAAGCCAGTTTAGAGGGCTTGCATACTAGTTTTATTGAAACCAAATTCATATGGCTGAAGAAACAGAAAACGACAACAATCTTGTTCCGGCAAACGACCGGATTATCCCAATTAACATCGAGGATCAGATGAAGTCTGCCTACATTGACTACTCCATGTCTGTCATTGTATCAAGAGCACTTCCTGATGCGCGTGATGGCATGAAGCCAGTACACAGACGTGTTCTTTATGGCATGCTGGACTTAGGGGTTACCAGTGGCAAGCCTTACAAAAAGTCTGCCCGTATCGTTGGTGACGTATTAGGTAAATATCACCCACATGGTGATTCATCCGTTTATGACACCATGGTTCGTATGGCTCAAGATTGGAGTTTACGTTATCCTTTGGTAGATGGTCAAGGTAACTACGGTTCCATCGATGGCGATCCACCTGCGGCGATGCGTTATACGGAGGCAAGATTAAAGAAAATTGCCGAGGAAATGCTATCTGATATCAACAAAGATACGGTTGATTTCCAAAATAACTTTGACGATTCCCTACAAGAACCAACAGTCCTTCCCACCCGTATTCCAAATCTCCTGGTCAACGGAGCTTCGGGGATTGCAGTGGGTATGGCTACAAATATGGCCCCACATAACCTATCCGAGGTTATCGATGGTACAATCGCTTTTATTGATAATCGTGATATCGAGGTTTCGGAATTGATGCAGCACATCAAAGGTCCAGACTTCCCTACAGGTGCATTAATCTACGGCTATGCTGGGGTTCAAGATGCTTGTAATACAGGTCGTGGCCGTATTGTTATGCGTGCAAAAGCTGAAATAGAAGCAACCAAATCGGGTAGAGAGCAGATTATCGTCACCGAAATTCCTTATCAAGTGAACAAGGCGAATATGATCGAGCGTACAGCCGAATTAGTTAACGAAAAGAAATTAGAAGGAATTTCTGCTATTCGTGATGAATCTGACCGTACCGGGATGCGTATTGTGTACGACATCAAGCGCGATGCAAATGCAAATGTTGTTTTAAACAATTTGTTTAAATACACAGCGCTACAAACTTCATTTTCAGTAAACAACATTGCTTTAGTTAAAGGAAGGCCAATGCTATTGAATCTGAAAGACATGATTCATGAGTTTGTAGAGCATAGACATGAGGTAATCGTTAGACGTACACGCTATGAGCTGGCGGAAGCTGAAAAACGTGCTCATATTCTAGAGGGGTATTTAATTGCCTTGGATCATTTGGATGAAGTCATCAAATTGATCCGTAATTCGGATACTCCGGAAGATGCACGCCTTGGATTAATGGAGAAATTTGGCCTATCCGATCTTCAGGCTCGCGCGATCCTTGATATGACCTTACGTCGTCTAACAGGACTGGAACGTGATAAGATTAAAGAGGAATATGCTGAATTGATGAAAACAATTGACTATTTAAAATCGATATTGGAAGACGAGGGACTTCGTATGAAAATTATCAAAGATGAGTTAATTGAGATCAAAGAAAAATATGGTGACGAACGTAGATCCCAGATTGTACACTCTGCTGAAGATATGCGTATGGAAGATTTTATTGATGATGAAGAAATCGTTATCACAATCTCCCACAACAGTTACGTAAAACGCACACCATTATCCGAATACAAACGTCAGGGTCGCGGTGGCCGCGGATCAATTGGCACAAATACACGCGAAGAAGATTTTACCGAACATATCATTACAGCGTCGGCACATAATTATATGCTGCTATTTACAGAGGCAGGTCGCTGTTTCTGGTTGCGTGCATTTGAGATTCCTGAAGGAAGCCGTACTTCTAGAGGTCGAGCACTTCAAAATATCATCAACGTTCCAAAAGAAGAGAAAATAAAGGCCTTCATCCTGGTGAAGAACCTGAAAGACCAAGATTATTTGGAAAACAATTTCATTATTATGTGTACCAAAAAAGGTACGATTAAGAAGACGTCGTTGGAAGCCTATTCTCGTCCAAGAGCAAACGGTATCAATGCCATCAATATCAATGAAGGCGATCAATTAATTGAGGCTTGTTTGACTACTGGAAGCAGCGAAATTGTCATGGCACTGCGTTCTGGTCGTGCAATTCGTTTCAATGAATCTACGGTTCGTCCAATGGGCAGAACGGCAACAGGTGTACGTGGTATCACCTTGGCAGCGGAAAGCGATGAGGTGATTGGCATGATTAGTGTGAATGATTCGGAAACTACCGTGTTGGTCGTTTCTGAAAAAGGATATGGAAAACGTACAGATATCGAGGATTATCGCGTAACGAATCGTGGTGGTAAAGGTGTGAAAACAATCAACGTCACCGATAAGACAGGTGAACTCGTTGCAATTAAAGGCGTTACGGACAACGAGGACTTAATGATCATCAACAAATCTGGTATTGTTATCCGCATTGCTGTAGAAGAATTAAGAGTAATGGGACGTGCAACACAAGGTGTAAGGCTCATTAATTTGAAAGATAACGACGAGATCGCGTCTATTACGAAAGTCGATCGTGAAGAAGAATCTGAAGAAGAGACTGAACTGACCGAAGAGTCAACGGAAAATGGTGATTCGACTTCTGAAGAAAACACGGACTCAAACGAAGAATAAATAGTCTAATGAAAAACTTACTGATATCATTGTTAATATCTGCAAGTAGTTTAACTGTTGTTGCCCAATCCAATTTAAAGGAGGGCAGCAACAGTTTTGCTTTATATACCAAAACTGGCGAATTTAAAAATCTTGAAAATGCGCGAAAGTTTGCAGACGCCGCCTTCCAATCAAAGAAAGATTCGGCTTCTGTCAATAATAACCTTTTAAGGGCATTGGTATATAGCTCCTTGGCAGTTGCAGATTCAACAAGGAAGCAGCCCTATAAAATGGATCCTATCGACGTATCCATCAAATCACTTAAGCTTCTGGATCAAAAAAAAGCACGTCGAAACTTTCCTGCGGAAATGGACTACATTCGTCAAAATCTTGCTGGAGCCATATCCTATCAGGGAGCGTTGGCTTTAAAAGATGGCAAATTTGACAAAGCTTATAAAGCTTACCTTCGGATAGATTCACTTGGTTTCAAAAATAATGATCTCAAATATAATCTGGCGGTACTCTCCGGCAAGAATAAAGATTATATGAATTCAATCAAATATTATGATGAACTCATTAAAAGTGAACATCCAAAGCCTAATTACTTTCTTGAATTAGCGCAGATTTATTCGCTCGGAGGTACTAAACAGGATGTCTTGAACGTTCTTGAAAAAGGACATGCTATATTTCCTGAAAATAAACAGATACTTTTTAGATTAATTGATGTGTATTCGGCCAATAATTCTTATGACGCTATCTTAAATGTCATTGCTGATGCTATCCGTCTAGAACCTGAAAATGTCGAACTGAACTATATTGCAGGCTATTCTTACGAAAATGCCAATGATATAAAACGGGCGAAAGAATATTATAATAATGTATTGCGATTGGATCCGAATAATTATGAATCTAATCTTGCATTAGGGTTAATCAATCTGGAGACTTTATTAAAGGAACCTTCCAACCAGGATATACAAGAGTTGACCATCGAGTATCTGTTGAAGGCAAATGAGATTAAGCCTTATGATGTCAATGCGCTTAAAGCTTTGGCTAAATATTATAAGCTTATTGATGACGCATCTCAATTAGACAGAGTGAATTTATTATTGAATCAATTAACAGTTAAATAGATATGAATTTAAAATCTCTATTATTATTAGCAGCAATAGGTACTGTATCTACCTCAGTTTCTTTTGCGCAGACGGGCAATGTTAAAAAGGCAAAATCTGCCCTAGCGAAATTCCAAGAATTGAAAGACGCTGGTACGGTTCAATTGGGTATTCCTAATTTGAAATCGGCGAAAGAAGCTATTGACGCAGCTGTTGTCAATGACAAAACAAAAGATAATGCGGAAGCGTGGACGGTATATGCATTGGTAAATGCAAACCTATCAACAATAGATAAGTCATCTGAATTAGCGAAATTGGCTGAGGACGGAATTGCGAAAGCAAAACAGCTGGATACAGACGGTGCGAATAAAGCGAATATTACTGTTGCAGAACAAATTCTGGGACAATATAATTTCAATTTGGGAGCAGAAGCATATCAAGCACAAAAATATGCTGAATCGTACAGCTCTTTTACAAAAGCGTTGACCTATCTTCCTGGAGATACATTAGTTACTTATTACAGCGGTGTTGCAGCGCTATCAAATAAGGATTATAAGAATGCTGTGGAACGTTATAAAGAACTAATTCCAAGAAAAGATTTCTCTTCGCATAAAACGATTATGGTCGATCTGCCGAAATTGTACCTCTCTATGCAAGATACAACTTCAGCACTTGAATATGCAAAAAAAGCGGCTGAAGCTTATCCAGATGACAATGCGGCGATGACTCAAAACATCGAATTGAATCTGATTACAGGCCACGAAAAAGAAACAATTGATGCTATCACTGCACAATTAGCAAAAGATCCAAACAATAAAAGCTTAAATTATTACCTAGGCATAGCCCAATCTTCAGCGAAAAACGAAGACGCAGCAGTTGCAGCATACAAAAAAGCATTGGAGATTGATCCTAACTTTTTTGAGGCAAATACAAATTTAGCAATCACGTTAATGAACAAAACACGTGAAAAATTAAATGTTGTTAATAATAACAGAAAATTGACGCAAGCGCAATATGATGCAGAATTAAATAAGATTAAAGCAGAATTAAAGCCAGTGCTTCCTTACTTAGAGAAAGCAGTTTCTTTGCAACCAAAAAATGTAGATGCTTTAACGAATTTAAAGAACTATTATATTTTTATGCAAGACGAAGCTAAAACGGCCGAAATCAATGCTAAGATCAAAGAAGTAGAGTAAAAAATAAACTTCCATAAAAAAGCCCGCATCTGATGACGCGGGCTTTTTTATGGAAGTTTTTTAGGGTTAAGCTAAAATCGCAATTAACTCAATCTGAAATATCAACGTACATTCTCCTCCTTTTCGAGGTAACAACTCTTCCTTTCCATAAGCCAGTTTTGGTGGAAGGCACACCTCCCAGATTGATCCAACCGGCATCATTGAAATCGCTTCTTGCCATCCCACGATGAGTTCATTAATATAAAACGTTTCGGGGCGCTTCCGCCTATACGAACTATCGAATACAGTTCCGTCTAGAAGCTCGCCTTTATAATGGCAGATAACTTTAGCCGACTTCTTGGGGATTTGCCCCGCCCCCTTTGTTAATACCTTATAATGCAAACCCGATGCGCATACGATTACTCCTTCTTGCTGGGCATACTTTTCCAAAAATGCCTTTCCAGCTTCCAGATTCTTTTCCGCAAGCGCTGCTGAACTTAACTTATTTTTCTTTCTCTGAACCAAAACTCAATGGATTAAAATTCAATATTGCTAATTATTTATGTTAGCCTCAAAAATAACAGCTTTTTCTCCTTTTAACGAAAAAAGACCAAGTTTTTGTTCGATAGAACGCCTTTATCAAAGTAACTTTGCATCTAAGGTTTTCTCGAAACTGAATGCTTTACTCACCGGACAGTTTTCCTTCGCTTTATGCGCTATTGTTTGAAACTCAGTTTCGCTTATCGTTGGCACCTTTCCTTGCAGTTCAAGTTCAGATCGCACAATTGAACCATTCTCGAACACGATTGTCGACACGGTGATTAATTCTTCCGGGACAAAACCGGCTTCAGAAAGAAAAGCGCTCAATTGCATGGTGAAGCATCCTGCATGTGCTGCTGCCAATAATTCTTCGGGGTTTGTCCCCACACCATTTTCAAACCGTGTCGAAAATGAGTATTGCGTATGATCCAACGCTGTACTGTCTGTGGTCAGGCTACCTTTTCCTTCTTTCAGATTGCCATTCCATTGGGCTGTTGCTTTTCTTCTCATGTTTTCTATGCTTATTATTTAATTTTTCTAACGTTAATTTCTCCTGTCGCGATTCTAGCCTTTCAGGTATCTTTTATAGAACAAACAGTCGATCAAAAAGTTGTACACTATTGAATAATTGATGTCGCATTTTGAACAGCGCTTACGTTAACAATTGTATTAAAACTAAACTCATGAATAAATTATTGTACCTTTTCATCCTTGTTATCGCCTTCAATTCATGTAAAACTCGTCAGGTCAAAGAACAGGCTTTGATACAGGACTGTCCTGAAGAGAAGATTGTCAATAAAATACCTGGTCCCCCAGTAAAGGGTGAATCTGAAAAAGTTTACTATATCTATCAAGGCAAAAGAATTTCACCAAAACAATTTGACCAAGAATGGCTCGAGAAAAATTGTGATATTAAAGAGACAGTTGTTTATTGATTTTATTTCTTAAAACAAGCATAAAGACGTAATTTCGCCTAAAATTTTTATAATGACAGTTTCTCCTCGGGAGGTCAATCAAAAGATTTTAGGCTACGTCTCTTTAACTTTCCTTGGTTACCTCACAATCGGCCTATCGCTTGCTACCCTCCCCATCTTTATTCATCAAACTTTAGGATTTAATACAATTATTGCGGGACTGGTTATTAGCGTTCAATATATCGCTACTTTCCTACTACGCGGTTATGCAGGAAAAATTGTGGACACCAAGGGCCCTAAGATTTCCGTTCTGCGCAGCATGTTATTTTTTGCATTATCGGGACTCCTTTTACTGCTTGTTTTTTTATTCCGGTCTCAGCCTCTGCTCAGTTTGGGTCTCCTACTTATTACCCGCTTGTTTACTGGAATTGGAGAGGGTCTAGTGGGTGCGAGCCCTATAAATTGGGCATTAATGGAGCTCGGCGACGAACATGCCGCAAAAGCGATCTCTTTCAACGGAATAGCCAGCTATGGTGCATTGGCTATTGGTGCGCCCTTGGGTGTGTTGCTGGTGGATCATATCAATTATGAAGCTTTGGCTCTATTGACCAGTGCTATTGGTCTGCTCGGCTATTTTTATTGCCGCGCAAAAACACCCTATCAAGTGGCAGGTAAAAAGGCTGAAAAAGTGAGTTTTAGACGCGTATTGCTTTTAGTAGCTCCCTTTGGAATTTGTCTTGCCTTAGGTGGTCTGGGGTTTGGCAGTATCTCCACTTTTATGACGCTTTACTATGAACATTTCAATTGGGAAAATGGGGCAGCATGCTTAACTTTATTTGGCGTATTTTTCATTTTAACACGACTAATTTTCAATAAGGTCATTGACCAATATGGTGGGCTCAAGGTTGCCTTAGTTAGTCTTTTCGTCGAAACAGTAGGCCTCACGGTTATCGCCGTGGCAATTGATCCCTTATGGACCCTATTGGGCGCTGCGTTAACGGGTTTTGGCTTCTCACTGGTATTTCCTGCGCTTGGTGTCGAAGCCATTAAACGGGTAGACCAAAGTCAACAAGGCTCTGCTCTGGCTGCTTATGGGCTATTTATTGATATTTCACTTGGCATCACAGGTCCATTAATTGGCTTTGTGGCCAATAATAGGGGGATGACAGCGATATACCCATTTAGTACCATGATGGTCTGCATTGGTTTTGCCGTTGTTGGAAACCTACTCTATCAAAAAAAGCGGGAGCTGACACCATAGTCTCCACTAAACATCCATACATCGTATCAAAGATATACCTACAAAAAGAGCGGTGAATGTTTAAACATTCACC
>NZ_DBGB01000030.1:0-50916 GCF_002295765.1 Sphingobacterium sp. UBA865
TTGAGACAGCTTCTTTTTTTATGCTGTTAGCATCTAAGCAAAAGGATCTTTATCAGGTGCTGGTGGCGTAGGATTTGATGGTTGTGAACTTCCAAATGGGTCCTGTGGCAGAGAAGAACCGAAGGGATCTTGGCTTTGAGTAAAAGGATGATTTGTTACGTTTTCCAGCGCTTTGGGATCTGGACCATATTGATTTGAAGCCTTGTCGCCTTCCAGTACCAATAAGTAAAGCAGGTAGATCCAACCAATAAATGGAATCAATGCAACTAATATAAACCAGCCTGATTTATTGGTGTCATGTAATCTTCGGACCGTAACGGCTATTCCAGGAATTAGTAAAGCTAAACTTACTAAACCTGAGACATACGTAAATAAGCTTGCAATTTGTCCAAGTATTGCAAATATTGCGCTAATGATGAGATTTGCAAGGAAAAACATCCAATATTCCTTACGGCGAGCCCTTCCTTCAAAGTTGGCATAGTTGTCTCGAACAACCTTTAAAAAGTTTTCTTTAAGTTCCATATTTTAAGACTTTTTTAGGTGAAAATGATGCTAGTAAATCAAAATGTTATTTCAATTTTGTTACAATAAATGTACCAAGAATTTATCCGAGAGATCAATTATTATAAAAGGGTAAGTGTTTGGAAGAGCTACAGTTGCTGCGCTTGCGCAAAAGAATAGCCGCGTTCATCCGCCTGTTTTGGATCTAAAGGCAGCATAGAATTCGCTTTCAAAGGAGAAAGCTGTGCGTAGCTTATCTAAATATTTCTTCGAGTATATAGAGCGATTTTATTTCTTTAAAATTTGTGCGGTGGAGACGATAGAAGTCGAGCACTTTTTCCAGCAGGAATTGTCGATCAGAAGCGGTCATTTTTATGCGGTCACAATTCGAATATTCGGATTCGATTAAATTTCTGAAAATTGACGTATGTGGTTCCTGTAATACAAGCGGGTGTTCAGGAAGGCTATCGGAGAAGGTAGCTTCATGAAGATTAAAATAAGGGTGGGCCTGTTTTGATTCAGCGGGATAAAACCCGAGAAAGCGGGTTAGCTTGATTAAAAAAACAAGATGGAAATTGGCCAGATTTAAATGCGTTTCATCTAGCCAACGTACAGACTGATGGATGAATTCAAAAAGATAATCGTCATTTTCTTGTTCCTTCAGAATTTTATAGAGTATTTCATTCAGAAAAAGTGCGAGCGAGCTTTTAACAATATCATAAGGTATTTCTTGCAAGACAGGGACTTGACGCGCTTCGGAGATCCGCTGTAAAGAACCATTATCTTTATGTGTAGCGACAATTTCCAGTAAATGTAAGGGTTGAAGAATATTGGCCTTGATCTTTGCTTTGGGCTTCCTTGCGCCCGTAATGAGATAGGATTGCATACCAAACTGTTCGGTGTATATCTGCGCCACAAGGCTACTCTCCGAATAGTTGGTTGTTTTTAAGACTATACCCCTAGTTTTGTTCAGCATCTCCTTCTTTATCTTTTTTATGCGATTCTTCACGCATCTCCATAATGGCATTTCGGTCTACCTTACGAATCATGCGATAGATTAAAGTCAGGACACCGATACTAAATGCAATAACTCCGACAAGCATAGCAAGTTTATACCAGTTGGAACGCTGTTCCATGAGATAATATCCCAAGATCACAAGTACGACACCAATGATTATTTCCCTTAAGCCCTTGCGAAGATATTTGTTCATAAATGTGAATTGTTGAAAACTATTTTTCTTTACAGAGCAAATATAATACAATAAAATCCTTTATTTTTGCCCTTACCATTCCTATGTAGAACTATTTTTAAAAATAATTCCAATTATCTTGTTGCTTATCCAAAAAAAAATATAGATATTTGCAAACTCTTTGCAGAGAGTGCAAAGGATTAACATATTGTAATAAAGACAACAAAAAAATAATATCATGTCAAGAATTTGTGATTTAACAGGCAAAGCGGCGTTAACAGGAAATAACGTTTCTCACTCAAACGTTAAAACTAAACGTAAATTCTATCCAAATTTACAAACGAAACGTTTTTACATTCCAGAAGAAGATCGTTGGATTACGTTGAAAGTATCTACTTCTGCTATCAAGACTATCAATAAGAACGGGATTACAGCAGCGATCAATAAATTTATCGTTAAAGGGTCAATCTAATTGATTGTCGCGCCTGTTACATTAAGATTATTCATGAATTTCAATCCTATAATAGGATTCAAAATAAAGTAAAACAATGGCTAAAAAAGGAAATAGAGTACAAGTTATCTTAGAATGTACTGAACACAAAGAAAGTGGTCTTCCGGGAATGTCTCGTTACATCACTACTAAAAACAAAAAGAACACAACTGAACGTTTGGAATTGAAAAAATTCAACCCAGTATTGAGAAAAGTTACTGTTCATAAAGAAATTAAGTAAGTCACACATCTTAGCACTTGAAAGAGAGGCTAAGTAAAATATTAATATACCATGGCAAAGAAAGCAGTTGCATCGTTACAAAAAGGTGGCGGTAAAGAATTTACAAAGGTTATTATTACTACTAAATCTGCAAAAACTGGCGCGTATACTTTCAAAGAAGGTATGGTTCACAACGATAAAGTGAAAGACGTCGTTGCTGCAGCTCAAAAATAACGAGTAGCATTTTCCTTTTTTAAAGTTTTTCTTTAAAAAGAATTCGATAAAAATAGCCGTTTTGGTATCCTACCGAAAGGGCTTTTTTTGTTGAGGACATTTGTTTATATTTGAACATCAATTTTCACTACTACACTCCATGGGATTATTTGATTTTTTTAAGAAAAAACCACAAACACAAGAAGAAGAACAGGCCTTAGACAAAGGTTTGGAAAAAACAAAAGAAGGCTTTCTTTCCAAGATTACAAAAGCTGTCGTTGGTAAATCAACAGTAGATGACGATGTGCTGGATAATCTGGAAGAGGTTTTGGTTACTTCTGATGTTGGGGTTACGACTACCTTAAAAATCATTGATCGCATACAGGCCCGTGTTGCCCGAGATAAGTACGTTTCTACTTCTGAGCTCAACAATCTCCTGAAAGAAGAAATTCAAACGCTACTGGCAGAGAACAATAGTGCTGATTTCGAGAATTTCAATTATGGCGATCATAAACCATACGTTATTATGGTTGTAGGTGTCAATGGGGTTGGCAAGACAACGACTATTGGCAAACTGGCTCATCAGCTGAAACAAGCTGGAAGCAAAGTTGTATTGGGGGCAGCGGATACCTTTCGGGCGGCTGCTGTTGATCAACTTAAATTATGGGGTGAGCGTGTTGGCGTGCGTGTTGTCGCTCAGGCCATGGGCTCGGATCCTGCTTCAGTGGCTTATGATACCGTGAAATCGGCAGTAGCAAATGGCGAAGATGTGTGTATCATTGATACCGCAGGCCGTTTGCACAATAAGGTTGGGCTAATGAATGAGCTCACGAAGATTAAGAATGTTATGCAAAAGGTTGTTCCAGGTGCACCACATGAAATCTTGTTGGTCTTGGACGCATCAACAGGGCAAAACGCCATTGAGCAATGTACGCAATTTACACAGGCAACCGATGTGAACGCTTTAGCATTGACGAAACTCGATGGAACGGCGAAGGGCGGGGTGGTTATTGGTATATCTGATCAATTTAAGATCCCGGTGAAATATATTGGTGTAGGTGAAAAAATTGGTGATCTTCAGTTGTTTAACAAAAAGGAATTTGTCGACTCCCTTTTCAAATAGAGTCTACCGTCTAATCATATGAAGACAAAATACGCGAAACCAGCCCCTTTGATAAATAAACCACGTGTCAATGTGGTAACCTTGGGCTGTTCGAAAAATATTCACGATAGTGAAGTCCTGATGGGCCAGTTAAAGGGCAATCAGATGGAAGTCGTGCATGAAGCATCCAATATACAAGCGAATGATATTGTCGTAATCAATACCTGCGGTTTTATTGATAATGCCAAACAGGAGTCAATTGATGCGATCTTACAATATTCGGATCTAAAAGATCAGGGTAAAATCAACAAAGTGATCGTTACAGGTTGTCTTTCTGAGCGATATAAGCCGGAGTTACAGGCTGAAATCCCCAATGTTGATGCCTTTTTCGGTACGAACGATTTACCGGAGCTATTGTCATCCATTGGTGCTGATTATCGACACGAGTTATTGGGTGAGCGCTTATTGACAACACCTTCGCATTTTTCTTACTTTAAGATCGCTGAAGGTTGTAACCGACCATGTTCTTTTTGTGCAATTCCCTTGATGCGTGGTAAACACGTTTCTAAATCCATTGACGATCTTGTCAAAGAGGCAAAATTTCTTGCCTCGAACGGCACGAAAGAATTGATTCTGATTGCACAAGACCTGACCTATTATGGCTTAGATATTTATGGAAAGCGCAATCTTTCTGATTTAATGCGCCATTTGTCAGATGTTGATGGTATCGAATGGATCAGACTGCAGTATGCCTATCCTTCGGGTTTCCCAATGGATATTTTGGACGCAATGAACGAACGTTCGAATATCTGTAATTACTTGGATATGCCACTACAACATATATCTGATCCGATGTTGAAGTCTATGCGAAGAGGTACAACAAAACAGAAACAGATTGATCTTGTCAACGCAATACGTGACAAAGTTCCAGATATCGCTTTGCGTACAACATTAATTTGTGGTTATCCAGGTGAATCTGAACAGGATTTTCAGGAGATGTTGGATTGGGTTGAAGAAACCCGTTTTGACAGATTAGGGTGTTTTACCTATTCTCATGAAGAAAAGACGCACGCACATTCTCTGGAGGACGATGTGCCACAGGAAGTAAAAGAAGGACGGGTGGAAGCCATCATGGAAATACAGCAAGGTATTTCGTACGATATCAATCAGTCCAAAGTCGGTAATACCTATAAAGTACTGGTTGATCGGGTAGACGGCGATTACTTTATTGGCCGGACAGAATACGATTCTCCGGAGGTCGACAATGAGGTCTTGATTCCCGCGGTAGATTCTTATGCACGCATTGGTGATTTTGTTCAGGTAAAAATCGACCGAGCTGAAGATTTCGATCTATATGGTGAGATTGTAAGGAAATAAGTATAAAAGCTTATAGATGATACTATAAACAAACGGGCCTCCCTNNAGGGAGGCCCGTTTGTTTATAGGCAATTGTCAGTAAAATGATATAATTTAAAAGCGGGACAAGCTTTTTGTGAAAATTCACTATTTTGTCGGGGCAAACTAGATACATTTGTAAACGTACAATCCCCATTTTAAACAATCTATAGCCGTTTAAAATCAGATTCAAGAAAGCCTGTAGTTTCAGGATGAATCAGCCTTCTGATTGAAATTGAAAATAGGTTCTATTAACGGAAAAGATTCACTGCCATGTCAGGTTGCTTTGGGGGATTTTGGTTATCAATTAAGAATAGAGAATAATTAATAAAATTTGCAGATGAAGGCAACTTATATTGAATATAGTGAAACAAATAGCTTCTCCAAGACTTTATTAGCCTATTTGGCACATGATGAAGCCTTAAAACCTTTTGTTGGGAATTGGCCTACCTGGGCTGGTTTTGAAAAGCAATTGAACGAAAAGAAGAAATTTGAACACAGGGAAATTCTTGTTGAGCGTCTTAAAAAACAATATGGCGAACTATTAAAGGATTCTCCTGCTGTAGCGGCCAATATAGAACTGTTGCTCGACCAAAATTCCTATACCATTACAACTGGGCATCAGCTCAATATTTTTACAGGGCCTTTATATTTTATTTTTAAAATCATGACGGCAATACGTTTGTCTGAAGATTTACATGCCAAGCATCCTGATAAAACGTTTATTCCAGTATATTGGATGGCAACCGAAGATCATGATTTTGAAGAGATCAACCACACCAAAGTCTTCGGTAAGAAAATTGCTTGGGATACTCCTGCTGTTTCTGCTACGGGGCGAATGGATACCGCAACAATCGTTGATGCTGTGAAGCAGTATACCAATATTTTAGGGCTTTCCGAAAATTCGACCAGGCTGACACGCATTGTAGAAGAAGCCTATTTGAACCATGATCGATTAGCAGATGCAACACGGTATATGGTCAATGAGTTGTTTAAGTCTTACGGTCTTTTGATCGTCGATGCAGATGACCGGGAATTGAAGGAACTGTTCAAGCCAATTATTAAGGAAGATATCTTCTCTGAAAAAAGCTTTAAGGCAATAACAGCGCGATCGGAAGAGTTGGAATCAAATGGTTTCTCTACCCAAGTGCATGCCCGTGAGATTAATTTCTTTTATTTGACGGACGAATTTAGAGAGCGTTTAGTACTGACTGCTGACGGCCGATACGAAGTATTGCACCAGCATATTTATTTTACCAAAGCAGAGCTGGAGCAGGAGATCGAGCGTTATCCAGAGCGTTTCAGTCCAAATGTGGTCATGCGGCCGATGTATCAAGAAATTATACTTCCCAATCTTGCTTATATTGGCGGTGGCGCCGAAATGGTCTATTGGATGCAGTTAAAATCCAACTTTGACCAATATCAGGTAGATTTTCCAATTTTGATCCCTCGTAACTCAGCAATGATTACCGAGGACAACGTTGCAGCTAAGTTGTTTCGTGTTGATCTTACATTTAAGAGTATTTTTCGGCCGGCAGAAGTGCTGAAAAAAGAGTATGTTCGACGTCATACCAAAGAACGACTGAATCTCAATGACGAATGGATGGAGCTGAACGCCATTTTTGGTAAGATAAGGTTAAGAACTCATAAAATAGATCCAAGTTTGGGTCCTAGCACTGAAGCCGTAAAAGCAAGGTTAAAGAAAGCGATCAATAATTTGGAGAAAAAGCTGATGAAAGCTGAGAAGCGGAACCATCAGCATGCTTTAACGGATATTGATAACGTGAAGGAAAAGCTTTTTCCGGGTGGAGGACTGCAGGAGCGCTCTGAAAATTTCGCTTTGCTTTATGTCAAATATGGTGATAGCCTCTTTAGGGACCTTTATAAGTACTTTAATCCATTGGATTTTAAGTTTACAATTTTATATTAGAAAGTCAGCTTCGGCTGACTTTTTTGTGATATTATTGGCCAGAAAGAATTTTCAGTTTGCGTTCGTTTTGTTACTGTCTGCTAAATCATGATGTTTGCAGTATCGGGATATTTCTATCCCTATATTAAAATACTTTTGTTGCCTTTTCCGATATTGTCTTTTTTTCCTAAAGAAGTTTCATTTTGTTTATATACACGTTGAAATGCTTTGTTTATAATTTCATAATATTTCGTTTAGCTTCTGTTTACAGTTCCGATGTAGTTTTGCTTTCATTATCACAACCAACAACTAAATGAAAGAATTTCTACTTACAACGTGTGCCATCGCACTTGGAACAGGGTTGTACGCACAAACGACCCAAGCCGGGTTTTCCGGAAAGATTACGGACGAGAACAACAAAGGGGTTCATGGTGCTTCCATCGAAGTACGGAATGAATCGACCGGTTTCACAACGAAGACCTCAACCAATGCAAATGGTGATTTCAACTTTAAGGAGTTGCCTTTAGGTGGTCCCTATACCGTCAAAGTAACTTATATAGGTTATGGCGAACAAGTTCGTTCGGGATTTAATTTAAATCAGGGTGATATTGTACGCTTGACCATTCCTATTCAAAACACGTCGAATGTATTGGAAACTGTTGAATTAACAGGAATAAGTACGCTGAAGAATAAAATAGAAAATCTAGGTGCCGCTACCGCGGTTACAGCCAGGGATATCGCGAAGTTGCCTGTCAACGGCCGGAATTTTACGTCGCTAATGGATTTGTCTCCTTTGAGTAAGGGAGATAATATCGGTGGCCAGTTGGGCTCTTCTACCAATTTTACCATCGATGGTATGAATGCCAAAAATCCGACTTCTGCAGGTTCGACAACCAGCCGTAGCGGCGCACCTTTCTCCATTTCGATAGAAGCAGTCCGGGAATTTAAAGTGGTCACCAACCAGTATGACGTAACCTACGGAAGAGCGGGCGGCGGAACCGTTAGTGCGGTGACCAAACAGGGAACAAATCAAACGCACGGAAGCGCTTGGCTTTATTCAAGGGCCGATTGGTTGTCCAGTCCCTACGATATCAGAGGAAACAAACGAAGCAATGATTTTTCTACCTATCAATATGGATTTACATTGGGCGGTCCGATCATTAAAGACAAATTGCATTATTTTGTTGCATGGGATCATCAACGGGATGCCCGCCCACTGATTATTGCGGATATCAATTCTGAGGCCGACGAGAAGAGATTTAATGTTACTAATGCCACCTTGGATGAGTTTGTTAATATTGGACGTAACAAGTATGGATTGGGCAATGAACGTCAATATGGCGCTTTTGATAAAAAGCGAGGGTCTGACGCGATTTTTGGAAGAATTGACTGGCAAATTAATGAGAAAAACTTATTGACGATCCGAAATAACTTTACAAGTGATAATAATAAGTTGGGATTACAGGATAATAAGCCAATTACCTTGTATGAATCTTACGGAAATGATAAAAACATTGATAACAGTCTATTGGCAACTTTGCGTACGACTATTTCACCTAAGGTAACAAATGAATTGAAAGTACAACATCTCTATACCTATCAAAAAAGTAGTCCAGGAGATCTTTTACCTAGTCAAAATATTCCCCGTGCAATTGTAGAGGATGCAGTATCTAAGGTCGCTGGAGAAGATAAAAAGACCACATTGCAATTGGGCGGACATCGTTTTGCACAGGAATCTTTTAAAAATAATGTATTTCAGCTTGTTAATAATATCTATTACAGTACCGATAATATCAATTATACCTTTGGGGTCGACTTGATGTATACCCATGCAAACTCGATTTATGGAAGTGAGGTCAATGGACGCTTTCACTTTAGGCCGAGTGATGGAAAGACAGCCATGCAAAACTTTGACGACATGAAGCCATATGCTTATTATCGTGAAGTTCCTTTGGTAAGTGATCCAGCTGTGGTCGGTAAGATATTCAATGCCGGTGCATATGGTCAGTTACAGACCAAGTTGGCACAGGGGTTGGATCTAGTTGCGGGATTACGATTGGATTATGGTCATTATCCAACCTCTCCTTTGAATGAAGAATTGCTGAAAGAAGTTGGGGTACGTACAGATCATAAATTGAAATCTTTTGTTGTACAGCCGCGTTTCCAGATGACTTGGGATGTGAATGAAGAACGAAAGGACTTTTTCCGGATAGGAGCAGGTGTTTTCGCTTCAGATATTAACAATTATATGACCATCAATAACTTGACTTTTGACGGTAAGCATTTTGCGACGGTTGATGTCCGAGGTAATGATGTACCTACACCTAATTTTGTGGGCTATAGAAAGGACCCGTTAACAACACCAACATTGGCGCAGTTTCAAGTACCTACGATCAATACCTATGGACCCGACGCTAAAATTCCAGTAGTCTACAAGGCAAATGTATCTTATACGCATTTCTTTACCGAAAAGTTAAAAGCGAGTCTTTCAGGGTATATGAATCTTGGGCGTAATAACTATATGTATGTGGATCGTAATATGGTGAAAGATCCGTTCTTCAGATTAGCGAATGAAGACAATAGGGGAGTTTTTGTTCCTGCGGCATCGATTGTTGATGGGGCTCCGGATTGGAAAAAAGGAAGGATTTCCAATAAATTCGGCCGCGTACTAGAATTGAACTCTGAAGGAAAAGTGAATCAGTTTGCAGTCGTATTGGATGCAAGTTATCAATATTACAAAGATGGATCTATATCGGTTAGCTATACCTGGAATGATGCGAAAGATAATACTTCTTTCAATGGAAACGTGGCGAATACAGCGACCTTATCTTTGGCAGTAAAAGATGATCCGCGCGATTTGAGCAAAATGAGTTATTCGAACAATCAATTCCGCAATAAGATTGTGATCTATGGCACTTTACCAACATTTTATGGTGTCAGCGTGGGAGTACGGTACTCCGGTATTGGCGGTACGCGATACAGTTTGTTGGCCGGCGGAAATATAAATGGAGACTTTGTTGCTGGGGACAATGATCTGGCCTTTATCTTTGATCCCAATAATCCCAATACGTCAAAACAGCTGATTACTGGATTGAATAATTTGTTGAATAATCCAGAAGCGAGTCAGAGCCTTAAAGATTTTATTAAAAAATATCAAGGTAAAATAGCTGAGCGTAATGGTGGAGTGAATGGTTTTTATGGCTTGATCGACCTTAGAATCGCTAAAAAATTCAATTTATATAAAAACCATGCATTGGAGGTATCGGGAGATCTTTTCAATGTTGCCAACTTATTTAAGAAGACTTGGGGCGTAAATGAGTCTTTGGGTAATCAAAATCTATATGCTTTAGGCGGAAAGGATGCCGCGGGAGAGAAATTGGTGCCTTTTGATGTTACGAAACAGCAGTTTAATTATAATGTAAACAACTCTGGAATTGTATCACCTTCGGGTAACCCTTATCAATTCCAATTGGGATTAAGGTATTCGTTCTAAATTGGCTGGAGAAATTAGATTGTTTTAGAAAAGGTAATGCCCCTTGGAGCAATGGCTTCAAGGGGCATTTTATTTGTTTATTCGTAAGCCTAAAGTGGTAGAGTAGACCTGCTAAAAGGATGTTTTCCGCTAGCATCGTGATATTTGATGGCTAGCTCAGTATTTTTTCTTTCGGAAGAAAAACTTCGGCCATCATGTGGCGTACACTTCCACCACCACATGTTTCGATAACATGAAGATCCTGATGAATAATTTTACCATGCTTTTCTAATTGCGCTGTTTGGTATAAAGTCAATGAGGATAAAGCCTGATTGCTCAGGACAATAAACCGATTCCCATATTTATTTCTTACCTGTAGGCAGTTTGCCGCAAAAGATTCGAGTTGGTTCTCGTTGATTTCAATGATCTCCTTGCCTGTATCTTTCAAACTCTTCAGTAGGGTTTTGAGCTCGGCGGGATCGTCAATTGCCTGCGGACATAAGATGGCAAAGTCTTCGCCTACGGCTAGCACCACATTGGTGTGATAGATAGGTCTCCGCTCTCCATGGACAGTTTGGAAGGCGTGAAATACAACAGGTGTATAGTTTTCAGTTCTGCAATATTCATCGAGCATACTTCTGTCTGCCCTTTCGGATAAGGCACAGTAGGCTATACGGTGCGCACGGTCCAAAACGAGTGCGCCAGTGCCTTCCAGATATTGTTTGTTGTTTTCGGCTTCACTGAGATCCTTAGTTAGTTTTACATAATAACCGTTTTGCTTCAATGGACCTTCGAAATCCAATAAATGTTCTTTTCGACGATTTGGAGCAAACATAGGATAGAAAATTATTTTTCCATCCTGATGAAAGGAGACAATATTATTGGGGAATATACTGTCGGGGCTTTCTGATTTTTCGTCGTCCTGAATGACAGTCACCAAAATTCCATGTGACTTCAATTCATTTACTAGCGCGTCAAATTCTCCTTGCGCTTCTTTGTTGACTTCTTCTGTACTGAGATTTTCGATATCCTTTTGGAAGAAGTTGTTGACCGCAGTCTGTTCATTTTTACGGAAGACAGAGGGTCTTACTAAAAGAACGCTGTCTGTTACCTGTTTTCTCATGGTTTATAATCGTTACTTCGCTGTTTTATATTCGTTAAAAAGAAATGATATTCGTTTTTTGTGATAATTTACATTTGTCAAAAGAGATGCTTCCCTAGCTGGATAATGTTTTCTTTGTTAAGATTTCTGATCGCAACATACCCTTGATATCAGTTGTTCTTAGCAAAAAAGTGTATATCGTTATTTCGAAGTCACTTTACAATTGGTACATATACTAATTTATTGAAAATTCATGGGCATTGCAAAAAAGAATAGTGAAGTAATGAAAGAAATGCGTGGGTGAAATAACAGATAACCCTATCTTTTTTTAAAATTGTGGCAAGCGATTGTTGTATTGTTTGTTATATTTATAATGAACAACCTGTATGTTTGAGGTTAATCCAAAAATTAATTGACAAAGACAATCGAATGCATTTCGGTAGCTCAGTAAAACTGACTTTTTATCCACTTTTTTGCTTCGTTTTCAGTCATTTATTTTGCTATCTTTGCTCATCCAAAAAACGACTGTTTATAAGAGAGTTAATTGCCTAATTATTATGTCGCTAACTATCTATAAGCGTTAACTTTTTGCACACATGAGCAATATACACTTCCAAGAAAAATTCGAAAGTCGCCACAATGGCCCAAGTCCAGTTGAAGCGAATGAAATGTTGGCTAAATTAGGCGTTTCGTCAATTGACCAGCTTATTGACCAAACGGTCCCTTCTCAAATTCGTGCTCCAAAGCCTTTAAATCTTCCCAAAGCATTGTCTGAGGTAGCCTATTTAAAGCGTATTGCGGAAATCGCTGAGAAAAATAAAGTTTTTAAATCTTTTATTGGTCAAGGTTACTACGATGTAATCCTTCCGGGCGTCATTCAACGCAATGTATTTGAAAACCCAGGATGGTATACGCAGTATACGCCTTATCAGGCGGAGATTGCACAAGGTAGGTTACAAGCTTTATTGAACTTCCAGACTGTAATTTGTGATTTCACAGGTTTAGAAATTGCCAATGCCTCTTTGTTGGATGAAGCTACGGCTGCAGCTGAAGCCATGTTTATGCTTTATTCAGCTCGGAAAAATAAAGATGCTAATGTTTTCTTGGTGTCGAACAATGCCTATGCGCAGACGATTGATGTATTGAAGACCCGCGCTTTGTCTTTTGGTATCGAGCTTAAAATTGCGGCTATTGCTGAATCAGAATTAACAGATGATGTATTTGCTGCATTTGTTCAATATCCTGCTGCTGATGGCTCCATTGTCGATTATAAATCATTTGCGGCTACAGCTCACAGTAAGCATATTACCGTGTGTGCGGCGGCAGATTTGATGAGCTTAGCATTATTAACGCCTCCGGGAGAATGGGGTGCAGATGTTGTTGTTGGTAATTCCCAACGTTTTGGTGTACCGATGGGCTTTGGTGGTCCTCATGCAGCCTATTTTGCGACACGCGACAGCTTTAAACGTAATATCCCTGGTCGTATTATCGGTGTTACTTCCGATTCAAATGGAAAGTATGCATTGCGTATGGCTTTGCAGACTCGTGAACAACACATCCGCCGTGATAAAGCCTCTTCTAATATTTGTACTGCACAAGCTCTTTTAGCGATTATGGCTTCTTTCTATGCCGTATACCATGGCCCTGAAGGAATCAAAAATATAGCATCACGTATCAATGCATTGGCCAACCTATTGGATCAAGCAATACAATCATTGGGTTATACGCAATTGAATGCAGCTTATTTTGACACACTACGTGTAGACTTAGGTGGTCATGCTGGTGCTTTGAAATCTGAAGCATTAAATAACGAATTAAACTTCTATTACAATGGTTCGGAAGTTTCAATTGCTATCGACGAAACAACGACATACGAAGATATCAAGACAATTGTCAAAGTATTTGCTAAAATTCAAGGTAAAACATTGAATGACGTAGATTTCGATGCATTGGAAGAGAATTTAGGTTCTTCAATTCCTGCCGATTTAGTACGTACTTCTGCCTACTTAACACATCCAAACTTTAATAGCTATCATTCTGAACATGAGATGTTGCGCTATATCAAATCTTTGGAAGCAAAAGATTTATCGCTTTGCCACTCGATGATTCCATTGGGGTCATGTACGATGAAATTGAATGCTACAGCCGAAATGGTACCAGTTACTTGGGCGAGATTTGGTGGTTTGCATCCATTTGCTCCTGCAGATCAAACTTCTGGATATATGCAAATGATTGGCGAATTGAACGATTGGTTGTCTGAGATCACTGGTTTTGCAAAAATGAGCTTCCAACCAAACTCAGGAGCACAAGGTGAGTATGCTGGTCTGATGGTTATTCGTGCTTACCATGAAAGCCGTGGTGATCACGGACGTAATATCTGTTTGATTCCTGCTTCTGCACACGGAACGAACCCTGCTTCTGCTTCTATGGCTGGATTGAAAGTGGTTGTTGTGAAATGTGATGAATTGGGAAATATCGATATTCCAGATTTAAGAGCAAAAGCGACTGAACATGCTGCAAACTTGAACTCACTGATGGTGACTTATCCTTCTACACACGGTGTATTTGAAGAGTCTATTATTGAAGTCTGTGAAATTGTTCATGCAAATGGTGGTCAGGTTTACATGGACGGTGCGAACATGAATGCACAGGTTGGATTGACAAGCCCAGGCCATATTGGCGCTGATGTTTGTCACTTGAACCTCCATAAAACATTCTGTATTCCTCACGGTGGAGGAGGTCCAGGTATGGGGCCTATCGGTGTTGCAAAACACTTGGTTCCTTTCTTACCTAACCACGAAGTGGTTTCTACTTCTGGTGAAGAGGGCATCTCTGCCGTTTCTGCAGCTCCATTTGGTTCAGCATCAATCTTGCTTATTTCCCATGCCTATATTTCGATGATGGGTGGTGAAGGTTTGACAAATGCGACAAGAACAGCAATATTAAATGCAAATTATATTAAAGCGCGTTTAGAAAATGCATATCCAGTACTTTATTCAGGTACTAACGGACGTTGTGCACACGAAATGATCTTAGATTGCCGTGGATTCAAAAACTTTGGTATCGAGGTTGCAGATATTGCAAAACGTTTGATGGATTATGGTTTCCACGCACCAACTGTTTCTTTCCCTGTTGCAGGAACATTGATGGTTGAGCCTACTGAATCAGAGTCTAAGGCTGAATTGGATCGTTTCTGTGATGCATTAGTTGCTATCCGTGAAGAGATCGCAGCGGTTGAAGCAGGAGCGGTAGATCAAGCTAACAATGTACTGAAACATGCACCACATACTGCTTCGGTTGTAACCGCAGACGAGTGGGATAGACCTTACAGCCGTCAAACAGCCGCATACCCATTGGAGTATGTAAGAGAACGGAAATTCTGGCCTTCGGTAGGTCGTGTAAACGACTCTCAAGGTGACCGTACATTGATTTGTTCGTGTCCATCTATTGAAGAGTACGCCGAAGCATAGTCTCGGTAGCTATAATATAATGAAGGCCTCTATATTCGTATAGGGGCCTTTTTTTGTGCAATCTGTTCAGGTGCATGGGTAAAAGAAAAATAGAATGGAACTCTGGTTAAACTTTACCGTCGAAGGATCGTATACAAACAGATTTTAAAATTTAGATTAATTATATTATTTTGTTCTTTTTGGCGTTTTAATTAAAACTGATAATGATGAAAAGACAATGGAAAGTAATGCCTGTTCTCTTAGGACTGGGCCTTTTGGTCGCGAGCTGCGGCAACAGCAAATCCAGTGAAGGGAGTGAAGATGCTAAGGAGAAAGAGGCTGGGATTTCGGATGTAGTTAAAGGAGTATCCAACTTGGATAACCTGAGTGATGGAGCAAAAAAATTGGAAGACCTTCAAGCCAAACTTAAATCCGAAAAACCATTAAGTTCGGAAGAGTTGAAGGCTTTTTTACCGGAAAGCTTAGATGGTTTAAAAAGAACTTCCTATTCTGGCGGATCCATGTATGGGGCAGAGGTTGTATCTGGAGAGGCGACATATACTGTAGATAACCAAAAGGAAATTAAAGTCAATATTATTGATGGGGCGGGCGAGACAGCTTCGGCAATCGTGGGCTTAGCGCAAATGGGCTTCATGGTAGATTCAGAGAAAATTACAGATACTGAAATAGAAAAAACTGGCGAGTTTGAAGGCAAACGGGCAAAAACAACGGATAGCAAAGGAGTGGAAGGCTCAACGGCGAAAAATTCCGAAATAAGTTATCTCGAGAAAGATCGCTATTTAATTACCCTTCGGGGAAATGGGTATAGCCTGGACGAGCTAAAAGGTTTTTTGCCAAAATTAAACCTCAGCGCACTAAAATAATAAAAACGTAATTATTCTATAAAGAAGAAATGCATAGTTGATAGGGAAAAGCTCAAACATTGGTTTGGGCTTTTTTTAAAACTGTATTGTCCCAGTTTAACAACCAACATTGTCCCACATATGCATGAGAAAAGAGCGTTTGGAAAATATCCCGGACAATAAGATGGACTTAATAAATTTGCTTTTGTTGGCAAATTTGCTTTAGTTTGCGTTGAAACATTTCGTTATGAAAATTGTAAAATTATCAATCAATCTTCTTGTCGCGACAGCATTGCTTGCGTCCTGTGCGGGGGGGAAATACGCAAAGACTGAAAAGGTATATAAGAAGCAAGCAAAAGAATTGTCAAAACTCTATAAACAATCGCCTGTTACCGGTCAATTGGAGAAGGTGAATGTCAAAGATCAACAATGGATCGCCTCGATTAATTTCGGTATCCGTAAGCCCAATTTTGTTGTTATTCATCATACAGCACAGGATTCCTTGGGACAGACCATCCGTACATTTCATTCCGCGAAAGCAGGTGTAAGCTCCCATTATGTGGTCGGTCGGGATGGGAAAGTAGTGCAGATGGTCAATGACCTCTATCGTGCGCATCATGCAGGGTTGGGGAAATGGGGCAATGATACGGACCTCAATTCTTCTTCTATTGGCATTGAGCTAGACAATAATGGGATCACTGACCCTTGGACTGATGCACAGATAAATGCCTTGACGCAGTTGCTGGCCTATTTAAAAACGACTTATAGAATTCCGCAGGCAAATTTTATTGGACATATGGATCTGGCACCAACTCGAAAAAACGATCCATCACGTTTTCCTTGGAAAAAACTGGCTGATCAAGGATTCGGTTTTTGGTATGAGGACTATTTAGAGACGCCGCCAGCAGACTTTAATCCGAAAATGGCATTACGTATCATCGGATACGATGTGAGTAACCCGGATGCAGCAATAAAAGCATTTAAGATTCACTACATTCAGCAGGACGTAAATACAGCGTTCATGGGAGAGAATGACCTTAAGATTCTTTATTCCATCTATAAAAAATCCTTATAGTGCTTCACCAAACGAAAGAAAAAAGATCCTGCTTTTTAAAAGGCAGGATCTTTTTTGTATGGTATATGACCGTTATAATTTGTTTTTATATATACTGAAATACGTATCAAAAGCACGTTCATAGATGAGTTTGAACCAGGGCGTAAACTGCTGGGGTGCCTGTTGTATTGCATCTTGAATTTCCTGCCGATTCAAGTATTTTGTTTCGGCAACTTCTTCTTCGTTAAATTCTGGAGTTCCATTAAATTTTCCAAATAAGACATAATCGAATTCATGCTCCGTAAGTCCGTTGTCAAATTGAGCCTTATAAACGAACGAGAAGGTATCTTGAAGGTCCATTGCTATAATGCCCAGTTCTTCCATTAAGCGCCTTTTGGCGGCCTCTACGTTAGTTTCTCCCAGACGCTGATGCGAGCAACAGCTATTGGTCCAAAGTCCGCCACAGTGGTATTTACTTAAAGCTCTTTGTTGCAGCAGTAATTCATCTTGATCATTGAACAAAAATACACTAAAAGCACGGTGCAATAGCCCTTTTTCATGGGCTTCATATTTCTCCATGCTACCAATCATATTGTCATTGCTGTCAACCAGGATTACATTTTCTTGCGTCATAAGGCATAAAAATAAAGATAGCCCAATTTAAGAAAATTGGGCTAGATAAAGAATTTAAATTTTGCAGACGATTTGCTTATACGGTTTTTACAAATTTCTCGTCGTAATTTTCAATATCGATGATATAGCCGTTTTTAATTAAGAATTCAAACAAAGGTTTGGCTTCTTCAGAAACGGGCATATTGTGCGTCGTAATAATCTTATTTTCTTTTTTCAAGAGATAAGGATATGCATAGAGTTTCACATTTTTGTTGAACATTCCAGAGATATAGGAAAGGAGTTCATTTGTGTATAGCTCTTTATTATAATTATCTGAATTGAAAATGTTCTTTAAATTGTAAACGTTGGTTGCAATTCCAATGTTTTTGGGCTTAAAGTTGCTTATAAACTCTGCTAAATGATTATTTCTTCTAAAGTTGCTAACGATAATATTATTGCCTGTTGCACATAATTCGTCAGCTCTAGAAGCAAATTCCTGAAGGTCCTCACCTGTAATTTCATGCGTGTCTTCCAGGACATTTCCCATCAGCACCTCAATTAATACAATGGTGTCTGCGTCAGTTGCACCCGTATTTTTTTTGAACTGTTCAACGGCAAGATTGAAGAGATCAAAGTTTGGAAGGGATTTCTGACGGTATTTGGTACGAAGTAAAATAATGTTCTTTTTGTACAGATAATCTTTGATTTGTACTGCTTTGCCATCAGGCTGGAATATTGCGGCTTTAGCAAATCCCTTTGCGATCAGGTATAAGTTGATGAGACGTTGGTTGACGTTTTCAAACAGCGGTCCGTTTAATTTAACCAGGTCAATCTCAACGGAACCAACAGAAAGGTTATCGACCAATGATTCGATCATGGTCTGCACATTGTCTGTATAATAATAAGCTGCAAATAACAGGTTAACACCAATGATACCTAAAACTTTTTGTTGTAATTGGTTGTCGCTGTCTAGCAGTCTTACATGGACAATAATATCATTTGTAGGGCCTCCCACTTCATGCTGGAAGCGAAGTCCGATCCAGCCATGAGGTTCATTTGTCTTCGTGAAATTGAGCGTTGTTACGGTATCTGCAAAGGCAAAGAATTTTTTGTTGCAGTATTTATCGCCATGAAGCCGTTGGGTAAGAAGATCGAATTCATGGGAGAGCATTTTCTTTAAACGTGTTCTGCTGACGTAACGACCATCAGCCTCTTCACCATAAATCGCATCACTGAAAGCCATGTCGTAAGCCGACATTGTTTTAGCAATTGTGCCTGATGCTGCTCCTGCGTTGAAAAAGTTACGTGCGACTTCCTGTCCAGCACCGATTTCTGCAAAGGTTCCATAAATCTCTGGGTTCAGATTTATTTTCAGGGCCTTTCGTTTGGTTTCAAAAATTTCTCTTGCCATGACGCAAAGGTACAAAAATCAGCATGCTAGTGAAAATTAAAAGTATGAATGAAAAAAACAGAATAAAATTAGGCTTGTTTTATAACAAGCCTAATTTATTAAAAGCATAGAATAGCGCACTCGCATGGAGTGCCTGGTTGAATTTGTTGTCCAGTAGCATCCTTTTCGCTTCTTCAAGCGGTATACGATAGACTTCGATTTCTTCATGTTCATCTAAGTCCTGTTCCTGAACTTTTTTGCCGCCTGTCATCAGATAAGTATAAGTGATATTGCCACTTGTCGCCGGATTGGCATAAAGTGTGGCGATCTCTTCAATCTGATCAAATTGATAGCCTGTTTCTTCAAGCATTTCACGCACAGCGGCATTTTTAGGATCTTCTCCCGCTTCTGTTGTCCCTGCGGGAATCTCCAATGCAATAATGCCGGCTCCATGGCGGTATTGCTTAATGACCAAAAGCTCGTTCTGCTCAGTGATTCCGATCATATTGACCCAATCGGGATACTCCAGTACGTAATAATGATCATTGATCCGTCCATCCGGAAGCTCACAAGTATCTCTGCGCAGCGTGGCCCAAGGCTCTTTACAGATATATGCAGAGGATAATAGTTTCCACTTGTCCATTAGCCTACAATATCTTTCATCATACGGTCAACCTTCTCTTCCAAAACAGTTTGCACATCGACATAATCTGCAGTATCCGTTAAGTTTTCTTTTACAGAACAGTAAAATTTAATCTTGGGTTCTGTTCCTGAGGGTCTGGCAGAGATCACATCGCCATCTACTGTAATAAATTGCAACACATCAGACTTTGGTAACGAGATTGCTCTTCGCTCCCCTGTACTCATATCTGTGGTTTGGGAAAGTTGGTAGTCCCTGATTTCTTTGACTTTTATTCCTCCCAGTATCGTTGGTAGATTGTGACGTAGGCCATTCATCATGGCTTGAATTTCTTCGGCACCAGCTTTTCCTTTTTTTGTAAGAGAAATGAGCTTTTCTTGATAACAGCCAAATTCTTTGTAGATATCTAACAGGACTTCGTAAACTGTTTTTCCTTTTGTTTTGAAATAGGCGGTCATTTCGGCTAGGAAAGCACAAGAGTTCGGCGCATCTTTGTCCCGCACGAGATCACCTACTAGGTAACCATAACTTTCCTCCCCGCCCACCAGATACTGTGCTGAATCACCTAAATTTGTGATCAATTCACCGATATATTTGAAGCCTGTAAGGGTTTCATAACAAGGGACCCGAAAATATTTTGCGATTTCTGACTCTAGATTTGTTGTTACGATAGTCTTTACAATATAAGGATTTGCCCCTAGCTGCTTTAGCTCATTTTTTGCGCTTAAGACATAATATATCAGTAGACTTCCGATCTGATTACCATTGAGCAGTTGGAATTCGCCCTTACTATTTTTTACGGCAATACCTACACGATCGGCATCAGGGTCTGTTGCTAATACAAGATCAGCATCAATTTCTTCTCCTTTTTTCTTTGCTAAGGCCATCGCATCTTCCTCTTCGGGGTTTGGATAGATTACTGTTGGAAAGTTGCCATCAGGGGTGGCTTGTTCAGCAACGACTGAAACATTTTCAAATCCCCAGGCTTCCAGCATTTTAGGGACAATAGTAATTCCGGTTCCATGTATCGGCGAAAAAACAATTTTCAAGTTTTTTTGAGCGAGTACCGCTTCAGGATGAATACTTAATTTTTTATTGGCGTCAATATAGAGCTGATCAATTTCATCGCCGACGGGAATGATATTGTGTGTGTTCCCTTCAAATTTAATGTCGTTCACAGCATTGATTGCGTTTACTTCATCGATTACATTTTTATCATGTGGCGCAGTCAGCTGGCATCCATCATTCCAATAAGCCTTATAACCATTGTATTCCTTTGGGTTGTGCGAAGCCGTTAGCATAACACCACTTTGACAGCCGAAATGGCGGATGGCGAACGACAGCATTGGGGTCGGGCGCAATGCCGTGAACAGATGTACCTTGATGCCGTTGGCTGCAAACACGTTGGCAACCAGCTGGCCAAAAGCTTGCGAATTGTTACGGCTGTCATAAGATACCGCTACTTTAATCTCCTGATCTGGGAACTGTTTCTTTAGATAGTTGGCTAATCCTTGCGTGGCTTTGCCGATCGTATACTTATTCATACGATTAGAGCCAACGCCCATAATGCCTCTTAAACCTCCGGTTCCAAATTCAAGATCCTTGTAAAAAGAATCCGTAAGTTCCGTCTCCTCATTATTGTCGATTAAATCCTGAACTGCTTTTCGAGTTCCTTCATCATAACTTGGGGTTAACCAATCTTCGATTTTCTTTTGTATGTCCTTATCTAAATTTTTCATTATCGTTAAGTTTGGTTAAAATTTACAAAATACTATGCGTCACATCCGGCATAAGCGCGGTCTATGACTGTAATATACCATTTTTCTCCCTCTTTTGTCACATGAAAAACAAAGGGTTCCTCATGCTCATTGGAGGTCATAATGGCTCTATAACTTCTGGATTCTATATTTCTTAGTCGCTGTAATTCAGTATTACTAATTTTGGCATCAAGAATTTCATTCATGAACTTTGCCGTTTGAGATAGTTCATTCGGGCGGGATTTTTTATCATAATAGAATCCGGATTTATCCCACTTCATCGTACCACAATCAAAAATAGGTAGTTTTCCGGACTTCAAAGGGCCCTTGTACGTTAACTTTTCATAAGAATGATATTCTGGCACAGGTTTAGAAAAATTAAAACTGTTTTGGTGTACATAAGAGTCAAGTGCGCCGGGACGGTAGATCATATAAATTCCCAATTTGGGATGTACATAGGAATTTATTGTTTTACTGTCCTGTTCTGCATATGCCTTGGCAAGTTTCTCCAATACCTCCTCCAGCGTTTCGGAGTTCTCTTTCTTTACTTCCTTTTCAGTCGTGTCAGGTTTTTGTAGGGTATCCACAGGAATTGAATCCTGAATGATTTTTACAGCCTTATCTTCTTTTTTACTATTTCTGCAGGAGATCGTGCTTGCAGTGAGACAAATAAGAATAAAGAAAAAGAGATTTCTCATGATGATTTTGTTTAGTATTACTTCTTAGAAGTCAAGTTTTCAATGATTGACTTTAAAATAGAGCGCGTTGACGGAAGCCACCATTGTTCGAGGATGTGCTGGATTGTCTCTTCTCTATTCTCGCGCAATTTAAGGATTATTTCCTTTCGGAAGTTCAATTTGGATGTCTGCCATGTCTTTTGGTTGAACTGCGTGATCTGTTTTAATTTTTTTGCTGCGGTATTGAAGAGTATATTAGCGGGAACAATGTCATCAATAAGACCCTGTGTTTTTGCTTCTACAGGAGAAAGCAATTTACCTTCGAGCAAATTCTGATACGCATTCCGTTTTCCAATCCAAAACGCATAAAGCTGAAATATACTTTCAGGGACGATTAGTCCGACAGGAATCTCGTTAAGACCGATCACGAAATTCCCTTCGGCCATAATCCGATAATCACAGCAGAGCGCCAGTACGCAGCCCCCAGCGGGGCTATGACCAGATATTGCAGCAACTATTGGTTTTGGAAAAGCGGCGAGTAGCGATGTCGCTTCCAGAAATAAATTCCAGAATTCGCGAATTTGTTCTTCATCATATTGGAATAGGGTAATTAGATCAAGTCCTGCGCTAAAGAAGTTTTCCTTGCCAATCAATATTGCACCATAAATAGCTTCATTTTGCTGGGAAGATTCCAAGGTATCTATCAGTTCCTTCAATAGCTGTGTGTCTATGGCGTTTGACTTTCCCCTGTCGAGGAAAATGCTTAAAATATGATCTTCTATTTTGGTTTTAATATGTTCCATAACCTTGTTTCTAAATTTAACGATTTGTTTGCTCTGCTATTGTGGTTTTACCGCTATTAAATATTCGAGATGAGCAATTTTGCCATCCATACTTATTCCCTCAACGGTTAGTTTGTAGGTTCCGGGTTCGTCAGAAGTGAAGAATTCGAAATGTGTTTTCCCATCTTTTGGCGTGATCAGATTCGGTTCCCAGGCGATTGTTGTCCTTAGGTCGCGTGTAAGCTTATTTTGGATTGTTGCATCGTATTGGGGTTTGAAAAATGTTCGAGGCACATATAACCCTTTTGGCGTGATGGTTACAATGCCTGTGGGGGTATACGATGAGGAGATGGCATCTCCCGATTTACTGGTAATCACGATAACACCGTTGCCCCCATACATGCCATAAATTGCCGTGTTTCCAATACTACGCAAGACTTCAACACTCGCAATGTCGGCCGTGTTGATCATATCTATTTGTTCGGGTTCAATATACATTCCATCGAGAACAACTTGCATCGGACTATTCATCGATCTTGTGCTATAAGGGATACCATTTCGAAAAATAACACCATTTAGCCGTCCATTGAGGCATTGAGCAAATGTAGCACAGCCGGATAATTCGTCTGCAGAGATGACTTGATCGGCGTTTCCTGGCCCATTGAGGTTTCTGGAGTTTTTGTCGGCTTTAGTTGTTCTTACCCTGTTGACCTGTACCTCTTCCAATCGGATACTTTTTTCTATAATACCAGCCGCTTCCAATTCGCCAAGAAACTGTTGACTATTTTTCAGTTGTGTAAGCAAGGTGGTATTGATGTCGTTAAGCAACAAGGGTTGATCTTTACTTGCATTAGGTGGTGGGGTGAGCGGGTTGTCGATAACAATATCAACTCTTTTTTTCTCTTTAGGGCCATCACCTGTCACAATAAACTTGACACTGTCTGCAAATAAAAGTTCGTCAAATGAAAATCGGCCATTATTATCGGTCAGTGTATCTATACTCAGCAACATGTTGCTCGTCGGTATAATTGTTACTTTGGCATTTGGAACGACAGCCTTGCGGGCCGTTTTCTTGATGGTGCCAGCTATGGTAAGTCCTTTTTCAGGAGGGAACGCAGGGGTTGCTGTACTTGTATAATTCTTCCAGTCCAACTTGCGCCAACCTTGGATCAGCATGAGATTGTCCAGTTCTGTGAGTTTGATGTTCGTTAAATCCGCAAAGTAGTAATTGGGACGTTCAATAAAGCCGCGAAGATCAGATTTCAATAGAAGCTCCGAGACAATAGATGAATAATAGCGGTCTGTCGTAGAATCAACCTTACTGAGGTTTACCACTGATGCAGAGAGCGCAGCAAACCTCGTGGTGTCACTATCTTCATAGTTAACGGAAAGATTTGCGATCACTTTATCGCGTGTTGTGAAGCTGGGTTTGTTGAGTTCTACGGAGACAGGAAGTAAAGTCGATGTCGTATTGTAGTTAAACACGAGTCTTTCCACAATAGGAATCATTTGGTCTGTTAAGATGGACAACTGTAAAACTCCGGATGGCAGGTTTTTTTTGGGAATATTGAATAGGATCTCCGCTCCGTTTAGTTTCTGCTTGGCGGCATGAAGTACAAGGCCATTGTATTGGGCTATTAGATAAATATCTTTGCCATTGACCAAGTCTGCAGTAGCGGAAAGTTGCGCTGCAATCTTATCCTTTAGTACCGAATTTACGGTTAGAACATATCCGGAATTCTGTACAGGCGGTAATGACGCACTTGTTGACGATCCATCTTCGAAGAGGGCTGTAGCGACGTATTTTTTTCCCGTCTGTAAGACGAGCGGGATACTTCCCATTCCCAGTGAATTGGTTTCAAAATCGGCAACTGTTGTTTGATTTTCCTCCACAACTTTTATTTTTGCTTTTTTTCCTAAACCATTAGGGCTAAGGATTTTGAACCCAGTTTTGGATAATATGTTGTTGACTAGTTCGCCACTTTCGGGGAAAATTTGGATGCTATTTTGGTTGTTTGGATCCGGGATGACAAAACTTTTTAGAATACGTCTTTTATCCAGCGAAAGAAATTGTAAAGACAGTGTCCCGCCTTTAAAGTCATCTTTCAATTCCAACGCTATTGTTCCATTATCATTCGATTTCAGTCGGCCGGATTTTTCTTTATTGTTGTTCGGTTGTAGGGTATAACTGATGCTGTTATTAATCAGTGGGGCTCCCTGAATGGTTTTGAGATTAATCTGGAACAAGTTTTCTGTTCCGTTTTTGACCAGTTCACTTCTCGTTATGATATGATCAGATCGACCATTTGTAATGGGAACGACGCGTTCATAGAAATTGGCTACAGAGTCATTTTGCATCCATCTGGTAAATGATCTAACGCGATATGAGCCTTCTTCCAAGGTGTCCGGCAGATTGAAGTCGCCTATACTTAGACCGAGTGTAATTGGAATTTTGATACTTTTAATGATCTTATTGGTGGGAGAAATCAATTCTACATTAGCAATTTTACTGATGTTGCTCAAATAATTAAAAGGGGCGGTGGTACAGTAAAGTTTAAACCACATGGTTTCGCCAGCCGAATAATCATTTTTGTCCAAATGGAGATAAATCTTTTCCTTGATGTGCCGTTCATGGTAAGTATCCAGTTTCTGCAAGGTCTGATCGATCTGGGCCGACGCCAACAAAGCGAATAGGAGGCAATTTACTAAAAGCAGTAATTTAGGGTACATATGACTAATGTTTTACGAAAATTAGAAAATATTTTCCTTTAATCAATTTATAAATCAAAATATTAGTCTCATTTTAAACGATCTGATACCTTAAAATTAGCATAAAAAAAATATCTTTGTGTTATGAATATCCTAATAATCGGTTCAGGAGGTCGTGAATCAGCCTTCGCCTATAAGTTGTCGAAAAGTCCACGTTTAGGTCAATTGTTTATTGCTCCAGGAAATGCTGGAACAGGTGCGTATGGTCAGAATGTAAATATTAAAGTTACCGACTTTGCTGCTATTGCTTCCTTCGTTTTGGAGAATAATGTGCAAATGGTGCTCGTCGGTCCCGAAGAGCCTTTGGTAAAAGGTATTCATGATTATTTTTTAAATCGGGAAGATTTAAAAAATATCCCGGTAATAGGGCCGCAGCAAGAGGGCGCTCAATTGGAGGGCTCAAAAGATTTTTCAAAGCAGTTTATGGATCGCCATGGCGTACCTACTGCCGCTTCAAGATCGTTTGATGCAACATCATTGGAAGATGGATTGGCTTACCTTGAAACGCAAAAATTGCCGATTGTGCTTAAGGCTGATGGTTTAGCAGCAGGCAAAGGAGTATTGATCTGTGAGACGCTGGAAGATGCCAAAGCGGAGCTAAAAGCGATGATCGCAGACTCAAAATTCGGAGAAGCTAGCCGGGTTGTGGTTGTTGAAGAATTTTTAAAAGGAATTGAATTGTCTGTTTTTGTTTTGACAGATGGTAATTCATATAAAGTACTTCCTTCTGCAAAAGATTATAAACGTATTGGAGAAGGCGATACAGGCCTAAATACGGGGGGCATGGGATCGATATCTCCGGTTCCTTTTGCAGATGAGACATTTTTGAATAAAGTAGAAGAGCGTATTATCCGGCCGACAGTTGAAGGACTTAAAAAAGATGGCATTCCATATAAAGGATTTATTTTCATCGGTTTGATGAATGTGGAAGGAGAGCCTTATGTCATCGAGTATAATGTTCGTATGGGAGATCCAGAGACTGAATCTGTATTGCCGCGTATTGAATCGGATCTGTTAGATTTGCTGGAAGGTGTTGCACAGGGTAATCTGGAGCAACGTTCCTATACAGTATCTCCTAAAACTGCCGTAACTGTCATGTTGGTTGCGGGAGGTTATCCTGGAGATTATGAGTCGGGAAAAGAGATCGCCAATATTGAAAATGTCAAAGAATCCATCGTATTTCAAGCAGGTACGAAAGAATTAGATGGTAAGATTGTTACTGCAGGAGGACGTGTAATTGCTGTTACCACATTGCAAGATTCGCTGTTCGAAGCCCTTCAGCAGGCAACTGCAGATGCCGGAAGGATATATTTTGAAGGTAAATACTTCAGAAGAGATATCGGTTTCGACCTTATTTAAAAAATATTTAAAATTATTTTTGGAATACTGATTTTAAGGTCTATATTTGCAACTCCAAAAACAACAATGTTATTGGAGTTGCATAAAAAGGCCCGTTCGTCTAGGGGTTAGGACGCAAGATTTTCATTCTTGAAACAGGGGTTCGATTCCCCTACGGGCTACAAAAGATAAAAACCTGCAAATATTTTGCAGGTTTTTTTGTTTGTATTCGAGAGAACAATATATGATACCGTTTGATTCATAAGGTACTAATCGGATATTTCACCTCACAATCGACAATTCTTGAAGACCGGATAATTCCAAAATTAGCCAAAGAGAAGAGTTTTTCACATAACAATACTTTTTTCGAGATAATAGCCAGAGAAAGGTGTATGCGAAAATATGCGTATCCTCTTTATTTTGTGTGATACAAATAAGCATATTATTGAGAAAATTCTATAGTATCAGCATCTTTACAATCCCTAAATTTGAGTAATCAATTATAGAAAGAAAACCTTAGAGAAGCATTTAGAAAGTCAAATCAGAAATCATTCGTCCATTTTCTTCGTGAAGAAAAAAATGTAGAACGTCGGAACGTGAGCGGATAAGGTCAATATCTATTGGGTGTATAAAATAGAAAATTAGTAGAAAAGTAATTTTAAAAACCGGAAGACTTTGAAGAAACTGTCATAAAGTCTTTTTTAGCTTAAAAAAGCTAATACCATTTAGCTTAATGTAGAAGTAACCAATTATGTGGAAATTAAAACTAAGCGTTCGCTCGATGATGAGGCGGGCCTCAATCCGTTAGTCCTAAAAATACCCCCGAAATAGCTTTTATGCTGACGAAATTTTAATGGATGTATCAGAAGATCAATGACTCTGGGATTCATTGGCGGTTATATGTAATGTTTATAGAATAAATTCTAACCAATAATAATATCTTATGAAAACTAAACAAGAAGCAAGCGGCTGCTGGCTATTGTATCGATTAATCTGGGCTATTGTCTGGCTAAGCTTAAGCGTTGTAGGTTGTAAAGAGGATAAGCCTGCCGCTGTAAATGAAGGAATTCCTTTTGATCCTTCTCAGCCTGTAGTTGTGTCTGATTTTGCACCGACATCCGGAGGTGTTGGCCAGCGCCTTGTTATCTATGGCAAAAACTTTGGGAACGATCCAAAGAATGTTTCGGTCCTTATTGGCGGAAAGAAAGCAGTCGTTGTCAATGTATTGGGTGAGTCTCTGTACTGCCTTGTGCCTAAACAGGCTTTTAGAGGGGATATTGAGGTTCGCGTGGGTAATCAGGACAAACAGATTGTTGGTAAAGCAGAAAGGCTGTTCGATTATCAACGTAAGATGGTTGTCTCAACGCTTGCAGGCTATAGAAATGCGCGTGGTGATGAACCCTGGCGGGATGGAAAATTTAAGCATGCTGATGAAAATAAAATGGCCAGCGGTTTTTGGGAACCTTCTTTTATGAAGTTTGATCCTGCCAACCCCAAACATCTCTGGATGACCTTTGATAACAATAATGGCTTATACCTCGTCAATTTCGAGGATAGTACCATCACCAAAAAACGTTCGGATTTTGACCGCCCCCGTAGTGTTGATTTTACGCTCGATAAAAAGTATATGATTATTGCAGAGGATCGTGGCGGAGAAAATGATCGGGCGACTTATCGCTTATCTCGTGACAGAAACTGGCAGGATAGAGAAGTTCTAACGACTTATAAACAGTGTAATGGTGCCTCAATCCATCCTGTGAATGGAGAAATGTATTTCAATAGTTATGAAAAGGGACAATTTTTTCGATTCGACCTCAATAAATATTTTAGCGAAGGGCTGGGTGTTAAAGATTATGAGACATTATTTGTGGTGCATGATCCACAGTGGGAGTACAAGATTTTCATCCATCCGACGGGCAACTATGCCTATATCGTTGTCATTAATCAAGGCTATATTCTCCGGGTAAACTACAACTGGGAAAAGAAACGATTTACACAGCCCTACCTCGTGTGTGGTCAAATTAGAGCTTTTGGTTATCAAGATGGCGTCGGCTCTTCAGCGCGCTTAAATAATCCCTATCAAGGTGTATTTGTAAAAAATCAAGCCTATGTTGATGCGGGTAAGAATGATGCGTATGATTTCTATTTCACGGATCAGATGAACCATGCGATACGGATTTTAACCCCTGAAGCAAGCGTTACAACCTTTGCAGGTAGGGGAAGTTCTAGCCTCAATAGTAATCCTTACGGTTATGTAAACGGGGACCTGCGACTAGAAGCGCGTTTTGATCGCCCTTCAGGTATTGCTTATAATGAAGCGGAAGGAGCGTTTTATATTGGAGATCAAGCCAATCGTCGTATTCGTAAGATTGCGCTAGAAGAGATGGACCAAGCTAGCCAAAACCAATAAACTAAAAAGAATTATGAAAAGATTATTACTGCTATGTACGCTACTGCTCACGGTAATTGGCTTAACCATGGCCCAAGAAAGCGTGGAGGTTATTGGGCTAGTCTCCGACGCTCAAAAGACACCTATGATCGGTGTGAGCGTGTCGGTAAAAGATGCTCCGGGATGGGGTGTGGTAACCGATAATAATGGACGATATAAAATTAAAGTCGATCGCTATAAAACACTTATTTTTTCCTCTGTTGGCTATCAAAAAAAGGAGGTTTTGGTAAAAGATAACTTGACTATCAACGTAACCTTGCTGGAGGCGGAAACGAGTGTGTTAGATGAGGTTGTTGTAACGGGTACTGGTACACAAAAAAGGTTGACATTAACAGGGGCTGTCAGTACAGTGGATGTCGAGACCATGAAATCAAATCCTACATCCAGCATTACAAATGCGCTCGCCGGAAATGTACCCGGCGTGATGGCGATGATGCAATCTGGCCAACCCGGTAAAAACATTTCTGAATTTTGGATACGTGGGATCTCAACTTTTGGCGGTGGGACCGCTGCCTTGGTCCTCGTTGACAATATTGAACGGGATATCAATGATATCAACATCGAAGATATTGCTACCATTACAGTGCTCAAAGATGCCGCTGTAACGGCGATTTATGGATCTAAGGGGGCTAATGGTGTTATTTTAATTACAACCAAACATGGTAAAGAGGGAAAAATCAGCATTAACGTAAAAGATGAAAATATTTACAACACGCGGACCATTACGCCCGAGTTTGAGGACGGTGTAACTTATGCAAACCTATTGAATGAAGCGCGTATTACGCGAAACAATGCTCCGGTCTATCAACCGGAAGAACTCGAAATCTTGCGATTGGGCCTAGACCCCGATCTTTATCCGAATGTAAACTGGAAAGATATGTTGCTCAAAAAAGGAGCGATGACCTATCGTGCGAATTTAAATTTAAGTGGCGGCGGACCAACTGCCCGTTATTTTGTGTCAGGAAGTTACGTTGATGAGGGCGGGATGTACAAAACAGATGAAGCCCTGCGTAAAGACTATAATACAAATGCGAATTTTAGACGTTGGAACTATCGCTTAAATACCGATATCGATATAACAAAATCGACTTTGCTTAAGGTTGGTGTGGCTGGAGATCTCAGTAAAAGGAATAGCCCCGGATTAGGTGATGATTTCTTTTGGGGAGTATTATTTGGATATTCACCCATAAGAACCCCGATAATGTACTCTGATGGCCGAGTTCCGGCGATCGGTGGAGGCAATATGACAAATCCATGGGTCGTGGCAACACAAACAGGTTTCAATGAGAATTGGACCAATAAAGTGCAGACCAATATTACCCTCGAACAAAATTTTGATTTTATTACTAAAGGCCTTCGCTTCCGGGGAATTGTCGGCTACGACACTTTTAACGAAAATAATATACAGCGACGAAAATGGCCTGAGCAATGGCTTGCCGAACGTGCAAGAGATGAAAATGGTCAAATAGTTTATCGGCATATATCAGATCCGAGAGAAATGTATCAATACAGTTTCTCCAAGGGAGATCGACGTGAATTCTATGATCTGATGTTTAATTATGATCGAAATATTAGTGATCATAATATCGGAGCGGTTGCTCGATTTACACGCGATGCTCTTGTAAAAACGGTAGATCTCGGCGATGATATAAAAAATGGTATAGCAAGACGTAATCAGGGGATGGCCGGTCGAGTCACCTACAATTGGAAATCACGTTATTTTGTTGATTTTAACTTCGGTTATAATGGATCAGAGAACTTTGCCATCGGTCAGCAGTATGGATTTTTTCCGGCATTTTCAGGGGCTTGGAATGTTTCAGAAGAAACATTTGTCAAAGAAAATATGCCTTGGATGAATATGTTCAAGATCCGCTATTCTTGGGGTAAAGTGGGGAACGATCAGCTAAAAATTGGAAACGATCAAGAGCGTTTCCCTTATTTATACACAATTTCTGGAGTTTCTAGTGCTTACAAGTGGGGAGACTATGGCGTTGATCGGAATTATACGGGCTTAAGATATAGCCAAGTTGCTTCGCCATATGTGACCTGGGAGATGGCTGTTAAGAAAAATCTGGGATTTGATCTAGCTCTCTTTAAGGACAAGGTTATTGCCAACTTGGATTTCTTTGATGAAAAACGGACCGGAATTTATATGGAGCGTAGGTATTTGCCAAGCTTGGTGGGCTTGGAAAGTACACCAAGGGCAAATGTGGGGGCGGTTAAATCACGTGGTTTCGATGGACGGTTGGAGTATAAGGGAAAATTGGGCGAGGTGAATCTGACAGGGCGAAGTAATATTACCTACAGTAAAAATGAAATTACGACAATCGATGAAGAAAATAATGTGTATGGTTATCAAAATCGAAAAGGCTACCGTGTAGATCAAGCTGTTGGATTGATCGCTTTAGGGCTTTTTAAAGATTACGATGATATCCGCAATAGTCCAAAACAAACATTTGGGACCTACCAACCAGGTGATATCAAATACAAAGATGTAAATGGCGACGGCGTTATCGATGATGGCGATCGGGTCGCTGTCGGAGCAACCAGAAGACCCAATCTAATCTATGGTGTGGGCGCGTCGGCAAGCTGGAAAAATTTGGATATCAGTGTGCATTTTCAGGGAGCAGGTAAATCTACTTTCTTTACCTATGGAAAGACTGTATATGCCTTTAGCGAAGGCGAGTGGGGACAAGTAATGAAAGGAAGTATGGGCGATAATCGGTGGATTTCAGCCGATATTTCTGGAAATCCAGCGACGGAAGATCCGAATGCTTCGTACCCGCGCCTGAGTTATGGCCCTAATCCGAATAACTTCCGGGAGTCTACCTTTTGGCTGCGTAATGGTCAATATCTCCGACTTAAAACTGTAGATATTGGTTATAGCTTGCCCAAACATCTAGCCAATCGTATCCGGGCAAATAGCATTCGGTTTTTTGTCATTGGTAGCAACCTCCTGACTTGGTCAACATTTAAATTATGGGATCCCGAATTAGCAAGCCCAAGGGGAGAAGATTATCCATTGCCAAAGTCGTTCACTTTTGGTGTCAATGTTAACCTTTAAAATTTAGAGAAATGAAAAATAAGAAATTATATGTTGTATTCATGCTTCTACTTGGCACAGGCGTCATTTCTTCCTGTACAAAAGATTATTTAAAGTCTGATCAATATTTCAAAGACCGCCTCACAACCGAGAAAGTCTTTAAGAGCAAGCTCTATTCGGAAGAGTGGCTTGCCAATGTATTTTTAGAATTCAAGGGTGAAAATGCAGATGTAGCAAGTAAAGGGCTTACTCCGCATTGTTTTGCAGATGATATGTACTATGGTGATCGCGATAAAGATTATGATCCATCAAAAAATGAATTGTCTTACAACATGTTTAAGATGGGCCTTTATACGGAGAATGATAAACAGGGGACATGGGCGCAATGTTACCGTGGGATTCGGAATGCAACCACCTTTATTCAGCATATTTATATGAATACTGAAATGTCTACTGCTGAAATTGCGGATTACCGCGGGCAAGCGCGTTTTGCACGGGCCTATTTATACTGGCTTTTGCTTCGTAAATATGGACCGATTCCATTGTTGCCAGATGAGGGCTTAGACTATACGGATAGCTATGATAATTTGGCGGTTCCACGTAATACGTATGAAGAGTGCGCTAACTATATTAGTGATGAAATGTTGTTGGCGGCAAAAGAAATGGAAGCTTTAGGTATGAAAAGGAGCCAAGACGGTTCTGCCCGTCCGAGTGTAGGTGCAGCTTTGGCAACGCGAGCCAAAGCCTTACTGTATGCTGCAAGTCCGCTGGCCAATGGTAATAATGCAAGTATTGGGGCAAGGTTGGTTGACAATCAGGGAAAACGTCTCCTTTCCGCAGAATATAAAGAAGAGAAGTGGGCTAAGGCTGCGGCAGCAGCGCGAGATGTTATGGAACTAGGCGTGTATCAACTGTATTGGACCGGATTACAAACAACAGGAAATGATGCCACCGTAATACCGCCTAAAGACAATAATTTCTCGGAAAAGAGCTGGCCCGATGGCTGGGCAAATATCGACCCGGCTAAATCTTATGCCCAGGTATTTGACGGTACGTTGCCAGCCTCTGGAAACCCTGAGCTAATCTTCACACGTGGTACCAATCAGGAGAACGAAGGGATTGATGCTATGGTTGCCCATCAGCTTCCACGTTCGGCAACGGGATGGAACACACACGGGCTGACGCAAAAACTTGTAGACGCTTACTACATGGATAATGGTTTGGATGTACCGGGAATGGATAAAGAAATCGGTCGTGGAAATGGTTCAAATCGCTTGAGCGGCTATGTTTCACAAGAAGATTATGACAAGGGAAAATACAAGCCCCTGCGCCCGGGAGTCTCTTTGCAGTATGCGAATCGCGAACCTCGCTTTTATGCTTCTGTTGCTTTCAATGGTAGTTTCTGGACATTGTTAAACGAAACACAAGAACGCAATCGGAACCAACAGGTGTTCTATTACCGCGATAATGACAAGGGGAATGGGTTTAACTCGTCCAATGCCTATTGGCTCCGCACAGGTTTCGGTGTTAAAAAGTTTGTTCATCAAAATGATACTTATGAAGGGGGAAGTATGGCTCGTATCGTGCCAAAAGCGGAGCCAGCAATTCGATATGCGGATATTTTACTCATGTACGCTGAAGCATTAAATGAGCTGGGCGGATCCTATAGTATTCCATCTTGGCGAGGTGGTGTTTACACCATTAGCCGAGATATTGCAGAGATGAAAAAAGGAATACAGCCTGTACGGATTCGCGGTGGCGTACCAGATTACGGTGTAAGTGTATATAGCAATAAAGTCGAGCTGAGAAAAACATTAAAACGCGAACGTTTTATCGAGCTTATGGGAGAGGGGCAACGTTACTATGATTTACGCCGTTGGATGGATGCTCCCGTCGAAGAGGCTTTGCCTATTTATGGTTGTAATATCCTCATGAACCAAAAAGATCGGGATCTCTTTCATCAGCCGGTTGCGGTATGGGCTTTGAAAACAACTTTTGCAGATAAAATGTGGTTTTGGCCGATTAGTCATAGTGAACTAAAACGCAATAAGAACTTAACACAAAATCCAGGATGGACTTATAACGATTAATCAAATAGATATCTTATGAACAAGTTATATATACAATTCTTTCTATTGCTCATACTCTTCATTTTTGGAGCATGCAATGATGAATGGAAGGAAGAACAATATGAACATTATATTTCCTTTAAAGCTCCTTTAGATAACAACGGAGTTTCCAATATTTATGTTCGCTATAAAGATGCTGCGAAAAGTACCTTTTTACAGCCTTTGATTGTGAGTGGATCAACCAATAACGAATCAAATTTTGCGGTTCGGGTCGGAATTGATGCGGATACCTTAAATGTGGTGAATTTTGAACGGTTCCAAAATCGGAAAGACTTTTATTACCAACAAATAAGCAGCAATTATTTTTCGTTTCCCGCGACAGTCAATATCAATTCGGGCGAAAACACGGGCTTACTGGCAATAGATTTCTCTTTAAAGGGCATTGACATGACTGAAAAATGGGTGTTGCCGCTGACGATTATGGATGACCCCTCTGCAAACTATAAAGGACATCCTCGAAAGTATTACAAGAAAGCAATACTTCGGGTTAATCCATTCAACGATTATTCCGGCAATTATTCGGGAGCAGCTCTCTTAACTAGAATGGAGGGACAAGAAAATGAGACACCAGTCGTAAAAAGCGAAATCCGAAGTTATGTGGTCGATGAAAATACTGTTTTTTTCTATGCGGGGAATATTGACGAGGAAAGACAAGATCGACGGAATTATAAGATATACGCAACCTTTACGAAGACGGGGACAGTAACTTTCCGCTCGGACAACCCCAATATCAAGTTTGTTGTGAATAAAGATGCGAGTTATACAGTCTCGGAAGCAATGGATAAAGTTCGCCCGTATCTGAAGTGGCGTTGGCTGACGATTAATAATATTGATTATGAATTTACGGATTATACCATGATTCCGAATGTACCGATTCGCTATAAGGTTGCTGGCTCACTTACGTTGGAACGAAAATTAAACACACAGATTCCTGATGAGGACCAAGCGATAGAATGGTAATTTCTACAAACCATTTTTAGGACTATTGGTTATATCTATGATATAAAAATAGTTTTTATGATTGGAATAGTAGGCGGACTAGGCCCTTATGGAGGCTTAGATATTACGAAGAAAATTATAGATGAGACGGCGGCAAGGTCCGATCAGGAACACTTGCCGCTTTTGTTATTCTCATGTCCAAATTTGATCCCTGACCGAACGGCTTATTTATTTGATAAATCCAATGTTAATCCCGGTAAGGCTATTGCTGCAATTTTAAGACAACTTGAAACTGCTGGAGCGACGATAGCCGCGATTCCATCCAATACAGCACATGCAGAGCCTATTTTTTCCGTCGTTCAAGATGAAATGGCGCGTGTGGGAAGTGGGTTGAAACTCTTGCATATCGTTCATGAAACGGTTCGGTTTGTAGTGGAAAACTATCCCGACACAACAGTAGGCATTTTATCTACCGCTGGAGAGCAGATCTGCAGTTTATATCGGGAAGCTTTTATTCGAAAAGGTTTCGTTTTTGTTGAGCCAGAAGGAACACAACAAGAGAAGGTAAATAATGCAATCTATGATGAAGACTATGGAATAAAGGCCCAGCCGGTACCGATCGCGAATAAAGCGAGAGAAGATCTATTGTTGGTTATGGACGACCTGAAAAAGAAAGGCGCACAGGTCATTATTTTGGGTTGTGCAGAGTTGCCTTTTGCTATTCCCGAACGGGATCACAATGGGATGATTCTCATAGACCCGAATAGAATTCTCGCTCGTGCACTTGTTCATTCGTTTGCTCCGGATAAGCTAAAACCATTGTAGTGATCTCTTTTTACAAATTGTCATATTGTCAACGTAAATTACTGTTGGTGTGGGTTTTGCCTCTTTGTAAGTAGAAGCTTATGCAGTAAGGAGGACAAGATGCAACAGATGATATACCGTGAAAATGATCGGGGCCATGTTGATTTCGGCTGGCTGAAAAGTGCACATTCATTCAGTTTTGGACAGTATCTTGATCCCGAAAGAATGAATTTTGGTGCATTGCGGGTATTGAATGACGATCAGGTAGAGGGCGGACAAGGTTTTGATCGGCATGGTCACCACAATATGGAAATTGTTAGTATACCACTCGAAGGGACACTTATACACCAGGATAGTCTAGGCAATGGCCGTACGATTCAAACAGGAGAAGTGCAGATCATGTCTGCAGGTACAGGTGTGCAGCATGCCGAGTTTAATAGCAATCAGAAGGATCTTGTTAAATTTTTACAAATTTGGGTAATCCCCAACGAAATAGGGTTGGAGCCCAGATACGATCAGAAATCCTACCTTCAACTGGGTCGGAACAATAAATTTGCAACCATTGTTTCACCGGATAAAATGGATCACCATGCTGTACATATACATCAGGATGCCTATTTTAACTTGGGAGACCTAGAGGCGGGTAAAAAGATAGACTATACTGTTCATTCGGAGCAAAATGGACTTTATCTTTTTGTTTTGGAAGGAAAGATCGCTGTAGCAAATGAAATGCTTTCAAGAAGGGATGCCATTGGTTTATACGAAACAGAAAAAATAAGCATTGAGGCTTACTATGATGCATCATTGCTGCTAATTGAAGTGCCGATGTATTAGGTCGATGAAAATGAAGCTTACTATGATATATCGTTATTGCTGATTAAAGCTCCGATGTATTGGATCGATAAAGAGTTATTCTTGAATAGGGAGGTCATTTGATAGATCTCCCTATTTTTCTTAAATTGGATGAAGAAGATATAAACTCATGGATAACCTATTTCAACCTTTCGAAACGCGAGACATTTTGCTTATTATGTTATCAGTCTTAATAGGCCTGCTGATCGGGATTGAACGTGAATATCGCAATAAGTCTGCGGGTTTGAGGACGTTTATATTGGTGAGCTTTGGATCTTGTCTTTTTACGATTCTTTCGTTAAAAATTGGCTTGGCAAATCCAGATCGATTAGCCGCAAATATTATTACGGGTATCGGTTTCCTAGGTGCAGGCGTGATTTTCAAAGAAGACAATAAAGTAAGTGGTATAACGACCGCTACGACAATTTGGGCTACAGCTTCTTTAGGTATGTGTGTTGGTGCCGGATATATATTTTTAGCTTTTATTGGTGTGGGCTTGGTTCTGATGATATTAGCGCTGCTAACTTATCTACAAACCTATATTGACAATTATCACAAGATAAAAGACTATGAACTGCAGACCTTATCTGAGGCAGATTTTGAACATACGGAACAGTTAATCCGAAGTATGGGCTTTAAAGCTGTCGTCATAAGTCAACGGTATAACAAAGAAAGTTTGAATACCGTATGGCGATTGACGGGGAATGTTAACCAGCATAGAGCGCTTGTAGAAACCCTGCGGCGTGATAGGCAGGTGGTGGCCTATCAATATTAAGGAATTACGATATTGTTTGCTTTATTTATTCATCATCATCCGTTTCCTGAGTCGGGGTTATCTGCTGTAATAAACTGTTTACTTCGTCCTCCGTCGCTGTTAACTTGGCTTTGCAGACTTGAATGAGGTCGGAAGCCCTCTTGATTTTTCCCGCGAGCTCATCAATGTTTGTTGTGCCATTTTCTATTTCCCTCACGATAGTTTGTAACTCGTTAAAGGCATCTGTGTAGGTATAATTCTGTCCCATTATGCTATGCTTGATATGCTTTCTTTAAATTTTGTATGGCGATGCCAAATTAAGTATTGTTCTCATCTAGGTCTTCCTTCGGAGATTTATCTGTCACAGTACTGGTAAGCTCTCCATATTCGAGTATCGTCTGTATTACATCGCCTTGAGATACTTGTGTCACCGACTGCAGTAATTTTCCGTTAACCTTAGTAATTGAAAACCCTTGTTTTAATAGTCTAATTGGATCAGATAGCTGAATAATTCGTTCGGTATGAGCCAGTGCCGTTTTGTGCTCATAAAAGCGCAATTTTAACAAGGCGTTAAGATCATGTTGAAATTGCTGGATGGCCGCCCTCGAGGTCTGAATTTCTCTCTTTCCGATCCATTGTATATGCGTTGCCAGTTGAGATAAGATATTGTGCTCTTCTTTAAATCGGGTAAGAATGAGCTGCTGTATACGCTCTGCAGCCCGATCGACTGGAATAGCAAAATTATGAAACTTCTGAATCAGAAAATCGGCCAGCTCACTGGGCGTAATCGCGTTTTTATAGGCTACCATTTCGCTAACTGTATAATTCGTCGAATGCCCAATACCCGTCAATACGGGGATGGGAAATATAGCGATAGCACGAGCTAGCAAGTAGTTATTATAACTGGAAAGACCAACCTCACCGCCTCCACCACGGATGATGGCGACCACATCGTACCTGTCTATTTTTTCAGCAATAATGGCAAGCTGATTTATAATAGAAGGTACTGACTTGTCTCCTTGTAACAATGCAGGGAAGAGGGTGGATTCGATGCGGTAACCCCAAGGGTTTTGATTAATAATCTTGTAAAAATCAGAAAGCCCCTTACTTGTTTCTACTGAAATAATTGCCAATCTTTTGGGAACGACAGGAAAGTCCAATAATTTATTAGACTCATATATGCCCTCTGCTTTCAGCTTTCGAATACTGTCTAACTTCTCCTTTTCAAGTTCACCTAAGGTAAAAGTCGGATCAATATCAACAATGCGCAAGCTTAACCCGTACATGGGGTCATAGGAAATACTTGCCTGAAATAACATCGTGATCCCTTCTCGTAAAGGTTCTTGGGCAGCTTTAAGAAAATTGTTGTTGATACGATTGTAATCAGCTTTCCATAGGATCGACCGAATTTCAGCGACAATTTTACCATCCTGTTTTTCTACCAGTTCAGGATAACAGTGGCCAGAATGCGTATAATGATTGAGCTTGTTCATTTCAGCCTTGATCCAGTACAAACTCTTATACCGCTCTGCAAGTGTCTTTTGGATACTGCGGCTGACTTCCAGTAAGGAAAATATCGTTTTATCTTGAATCAATTCTGGCATTAGTCAAACTTACAGAAAAAACCTTCATGATGCAATTGGGGGCAATGCCAATTCAGGTTTCAGGAACGTCGCTGCGTTTAGCCTGAAGAGGATGGCAAATAATAATACATCAATTTGGAAATGCGCAATAGGTATAAGTAACAAAATTGATTTTTTTTCGTACGAACCTATTCCTTCGTTATATAATTCGTATTTTTATTTGATAGAACCTAAAAAACGATAAAAGCAGAATGAAAAAACGATTTTTTGGGGCATTATTTGCAGGTTTGTTCTGTATTAGCCCCCTGTTTGCTCAATATAAGTCTACAATTAAAAACGAAACGATACTGTTTAATAACCTTGATCAGTTGCTGCCTTTAAAAAATCTGGATCAACTTCGTATCGCAGTTGTTGTTCCTAACGCGGCAAAATATAGGATGTTTACGGACCAACTGGCTCGTTATGCAAACACCAAAGTTTTCGATTTTAATAAATTTGATGAGGACATCAAATATTATAATACCATTATTGTGGCGGGAAAGGAAGATGATTTAGATGCCGATTGTCTAACACAGTTGAAGCAGGCTGTATTAAACAATAAAAAAGTTATCCTTTGCCATTTTTTTGAAAATGACAAAAACAAAAAGAGCCTATCTGAGCATCCACAATCTGATTTGATCGAATTGCTTGCTCCTTTTTCAGAAATTGGACAGCAGCAGATGGCAATGTCTATTTTTGGTGGGATTTCTATTACCGCCGGTAACGTCAAAACCACACAGACAAGAATACAATATGGCGCTGCCTCAAGTTCTAATCTGAACCTGACCAAATTGACGAAGAAAATTGATGCCATTGCACAAGAAGCCATCGATAAGCAAGCAACACCGGGAGCTGTTGTCATGATCGTGAAAGACGGGCAAGTACTCTTGGAGAAATCTTACGGTTTTCACACGTATTCCAAAGATATACCCACAAAAACAACTGATATTTTTGATCTCGCATCTGTCAGTAAGATTGCGGGTACTACTCCTGTCATTATGCGTCTTACCGAGCGGAATATTATTAATTTGGATAGTACTATGGGGCACTACCTGTGGCAGGCAAAGTATACCAATAAAAAGGATATCAAACTTCGTTCCGTCATGTTACATGAAGCGGGATTTACACCTTTTATTCCCTTTTATAAATATCTGAAGGGGGGCGATGTTGTGTCGGCAGCCGACGATAACCATCAGGTGAAAATGGCCGATAACAGCTATATCCTCAACAATTATTACCGTGATGTCATGTGGCCCGAAATGCTAAAATCACCGGTAAAACCCACGGGAAATTATGTGTATAGTGATATCAGCATGTATGTGATGAAAGAAGTTGCAGAACATCAGACTGCTGAGCCTATGCAAGATTATGTGCAGGAAAACTTTTATAGACCATTGGGGATGACCCGTGCGGGTTACCTTCCACGCGAGCGTTTTGCAAAGGATGAAATCGTTCCTACCGAGCAGGATACCTCCTTTCGAAAAACATTGTTAGAAGGCTATGTACACGATCAGGGTGCGGCAATGGCTGGCGGTATTGCTGGGCATGCTGGATTATTTGCTACCGCAAATGATTTGGCAATCTATGGTCAGTTGCTATTGAATAGAGGCGAGTATGGAGGTGAGCGTTACTTTAAAACAGAAACCATCGATTTATTTACCTCTAGGCAATCGGCAAGCAGTCGGCGGGGATTAGGTTTTGACCGCTGGGATCCGAATCCGAAAAATGAATATCCATCTAAGTTAGCGAATAGCACTGTATTCGGACATACGGGCTATACAGGAACATGTATTTGGATCGATCCGCAAAATCAGTTAATTTATATCTTTTTATCCAATCGGGTACATCCTCAGGTGAGTACCAGACTTTTGGATCTGAATATCAGGAGCAGGATTCAGGACGCTATTTATGAAACGATCAATGAAATTCAAAAATGATAAAAGGCCTCTTATTACTTGGACTAGCAATGACAACACTCAGCAATGTTGGATATAGTCAAGACTATAAACAGATACACCAAGATTTGGTGGTCGTCGACGGACACAATGATGTGATTTATGAGTCCATTTTCCAGGGAAAAGATATCGGCCAGCGAATAAGTACGGGAGCGACAGATTTGCCTCGACTGCGGGAAGGCGGTGTAGATGTGCAGGTCTTTGCTGTGTGGTCCGATGACGCGAAGTGGAAATCCGGAGCATTTAAGCATGCCAATGACCAGATCGATGCATTGGAAAAGATGATTGCAGCAAATGCCGATAAAATAAGTTTGGCAAAATCTTCAGGTGACATCGATGCGATCTTAAAAACAGGTAAAATAGTTGCGTTGATCGGTGTGGAAGGTGGAAATATGATTGAAGGAAGTGTTGACCATCTGGTCCGGCTTCATGAGCGCGGCGCCAAATACCTCACTTTGACCTGGAACTACAATTTGCCTTGGGCAAGCTGTGCCGCGATGGAATCGGGAGATATGCGTTCCAAAGATAAGGGGTTGACAGCGCAAGGGCGAGCAATTATCCGCAAAATGAACGAATTGGGAATGATGATTGATCTGTCTCATGGAGGAGAGCAGACTTTCTATGACGTGCTGTCGATAACGACCAAACCGATCTTGGTTTCGCATAGCAACGCCTATGGATTATGTCCACATTTCCGTAATCTGAAAGATGAACAATTAGAGGCGCTGAAAAAAAATGGCGGCGTTGTTGGTGTGAATTTTTATTCAGGTTTTTTGGATCCTGCCTATGAAACAAGGCTTAAGGGTTTGTATGCAAGTAAATTTGGCGATACCGGAGATACAAAATTGAGTACCTGGGCCATGTATGAAAAGTTGCCAAAGGAACTTCAACGGCAAGCCGATGCTCCACTGTCGAAATTATTGGATCATATTGACTATTTGGTCAAAAAAGTGGGTATAGACCATGTTGCTGTAGGCTCGGACTTCGATGGTATAGAATCCTCACCCCAAGGTCTAGAAGATGTTTCTAAATTTCCGTTATTAACCAAAGCGCTGTTGGATAGAGGATATACAAAGACGGATGTTGCGAAGATTATGGGACAAAATTTCTTGCGGATCTTAAAAGAAAATGAAGGATAAGGCTAACCAGTCCTTGCGTATGGTCTTGGTGAATATATAATACGTACGACGATGATATTGCGCTTTTAACAGCTATAAATTTGTAATTTCGTAGCATGGCAAAATCAAAATCAGCATACTTCTGTCAAAACTGTGGCTACGAATCGCCCAAATGGATGGGACAATGCCCTTCTTGTAAGCAATGGAATAGTTTTGTTGAGGAAGTCGTCGAAAAGACGAGCTCAAAAGTGCCCGAATGGCGTAGTTCTACCACAGGTGGAAGCACGAAAAGAGCGAATATAGCTGCGATCATCCACGAAATTGTCTATCAGGATGAATTACGGATATTGACTCCTGATCAGGAGTTTAACCGGGTTCTTGGTGGTGGTATCGTTCCGGGTTCATTGGTACTTATCGGAGGCGAACCTGGTATTGGGAAGTCTACGTTGATGTTACAGCTCGCGTTATCGATCCCACAAGTCAAGACACTTTATATTTCTGGGGAAGAAAGCGAACAGCAAATTAAGATGCGGGCAGAGCGATTGTCACAATCTTCTAAAGCAAATTGTTATATCCTTACCGAGACATCGACTCAAAATATTTTCAAGCAGATCGAGACGGTACAGCCGAATGTCATTGTCATAGATTCTATACAGACTTTACATTCCGCACAAATTGAATCGGCGCCAGGATCGGTTTCTCAGGTACGCGAATGTACCGCAGAATTGCTGCGGTTTGCAAAAGAAACCAGTACACCAGTTTTTATTGTAGGACATATTACCAAGGACGGATCTATTGCAGGTCCCAAGGTTTTAGAACATATGGTGGATACGGTGCTTCAATTCGAGGGTGATCGTCAGCATGTATACCGAATTTTACGGGCCGTAAAGAATCGTTTTGGATCTGCTTCAGAACTGGGTATTTATGAAATGCAGGGGTCGGGGCTTAGGGAAGTGTCGAATCCTTCGGAGATTATGATTTCCCAGCGCGATGAACCTGTTAGTGGCGTTTCCATTGCGGCGATGCTCGAAGGAGTGCGCCCTATGATGATTGAAGTGCAGGCACTGGTGAGTAATTCGGCGTTTGGAAATGCTCAGCGCTCTTCTACAGGCTACGATACGAAACGATTAAATATGCTGCTGGCTGTTTTGGAGAAACGCTTTGGCTTTAGGTTAAGTGCACAGGATGTGTTTTTGAATATTGCCGGTGGGTTACGTGTCGAAGATCCTGCGATCGATTTGGCTGTTGTTGTTGCAATTATTTCTTCACAACAGGATATCGCGATTCGCTCCAATCTGACTTTCGCAGGTGAGATTGGTTTATCGGGCGAGATCAGAGCTGTAAACCGTATAGAACAGCGGATACAGGAGGCTGAGAAGCTGGGCTTTGATGGTATTTTTATTTCTAAATTCAATACCAAAGGATTGGACGCTAAAAAATATAATATTGCCATCCGTCCGGTTGCCAAATTGGAGGACATCTTCAGTGCCTTGTTTGGCTAAGCGACAAAAAGGGGTAATCAATCGTTTAATATCCTAATTTACTGGGATCATCTTAAAATAGATTTTTTCAGAAAAATGGCCTTCTTCAAAGAATAAAAATTAAAAGACCATGCTTTTACTAAAACATGGTCTTTTTTATGGATCGTCTATAGTTTACTTTTTCAAGACTTCTTTCAATTTTGCGCGTAAAGCATCACCATGTAAATTCTTGGCGACGATTTTCCCATTGGGATCGATCAGTACATTCTGAGGAATAGATTTTACGCCATATAATGTTCCGACATCATTTTGCCAACGTTTGAGATCCGAAACATGACTCCAGTGCAATTTATCTGCATGGATGGCTTTAATCCAAGAATTGCGATCCTTATCAAAGGATATACCCAATATTTCAAAGTTTTCACCTTTAAATTGTTGGTATGTTTTTACAAGATCTGGGCTTTCGACACGGCAATCCGGACACCAAGATGCCCAGAAATCAAGGAGAACATACTTTCCTTTAAAGTCCGAAAGCTTTACAGGGTTACCAGTAGTATCATTTTGCGTAAACGCGGGAGCTGTTTTTCCAACTTGAACCGTTTCCAATGTATTTAAGTAGTCTTGGAACTCTTTCCCTTCACTTGAATTCTTGACATTTTTACTCAAGGTATTATAAAGCGCCTGAAGCTCGGGGTATACAGGGTCATAACCGCCGACTCTACGCAAGTCAACCAATGTCGATATAGAATCCGGGGCGGCCTTAACGCGTGCAATATACTCCTCTTTGGTAAGTTCTTTTTTTTGTGCAGAACCAAAGAATGGCAGAACTAAAAAAAGTAGTGTGATGTATTTTATCATGTTATTATTCTTATATATATTTACAAATATAAGAAAATCCACTAATTTAGTAGATTAATAAAATGTCAAAAAATGAACTTCAACCTAACTTCTAAACTTCCACATGTCGGCACGACGATTTTTACCAAAATGACGATGCTTGCTAATGAGCAGCAAGCCTTAAATCTGTCGCAAGGTTTTCCTGACTTTGAGACTGATCCGAAGTTGGTTCAATTAGTGTCTAAGGCAATGGAACAGGGGCATAACCAATATGCGCCAATGATTGGGGCACAGGCATTACGTGATACGATCGCTAAAAAATATCGTGAAGTTTATGACGTGGCGGTTGATGCAACAGCGGAGCTTACTGTGACATCTGGCGGTACACAAGCAATTTTTACAGCTATTGCCACAGTTGTTAGGCCACAAGATGAGGTTATTATCTTTGAACCGGCATACGATTGTTATGCGCCGACGATCGAATTGTTCGGCGGTAAAGTTGTTCCCGTGCGATTATTAGCTCCGGATTTTCAGATTGACTGGTATTACGTCGCTACGTTAATTAATTCCAAAACCCGTTTAATCATCATCAATAATCCGAATAATCCAACAGGCAAAGTACTTGGTAGAGAAGAATTGATTAAACTTGGAGATTTGTTATCAGGTACCAATGCGTTGTTGCTGAGCGATGAGGTATACGAGCATATTGTTTTCGATGGTGCTTCCCCACAATCGGTGCTGGAAATCCCGACTTTGCGCGAGCGAAGCTTTGTTATTGCTTCCTTTGGAAAGTTGTTGCATACCACGGGTTGGAAGATTGGTTATTGCATTGCCCCGCCGCAATTAACGCAAGAATTTAGAAAAGTGCATCAATTCAATGTATTTAGCGTAAATACACCCATGCAATTCGCTATCGCGGAATATTTGGAGGATATAAGCTATGTCAAAGGTCTATCGGAATTTTTTGAGCGAAAAAGAAACCTATTGAAAGACGGATTAAAGGGATCCCAGTTTACGATTCTTCCCTGCGAAGGAACTTATTTCCTGAATATCGATTATAGCGCGATCAGTCAGGAGAAGGAATTTGAATTTGCTTGCTCGTTAACCAGGGAGCACAAAATTGCAACCATCCCACTTTCAGCGTTCTATAAAGAAGCTACAAATCAACAAGTTTTGCGGGTTTGTTTTGCTAAAAAGGATGAAACGCTATTAAAAGCTGTCGAGATTCTGAATAAGGTATAGCTGTATTATTGGGGTAAAAGAATAGCTAAAAGGTTTTATTTAAAATATCGCTAAGAAAGAACCACTTTATTAAAATTTTACTTCAACTTGAGGTACTAATTTTATAAATTTGTAATTCACGTTTATCAACATACCCATAAAATGGCTAGATTAAATTTATTGGAAGAAACACGCTTCGAAAAAGTCCCTGTGAGCGTCTATCCAGATCAAAATTCAGCTTCGAAAAACGTTGCAAATCGTATTGCTGAAATTATTCGTGCAAAGCAAGAGAAAGGTGAGAAAGCTGTTCTGGGCCTTGCTACCGGTGCCACTCCGGTAAAAGTCTATCAAGAATTGATTCGTTTGCATAAAGAAGAAGGTTTAAGCTTTAAGAACGTGATTACCTTCAATCTTGACGAATACTACCCTATGCAACCTGATGCCGATCAGAGTTATGTGACCTTTATGAACAAAAACTTGTTCGATCATGTAGATATTGATGCGGCTAATGTAAATATTCCAGATGGTACCTTAGCTCCTGACCAAGTAAATGCATTCTGTGAAGCTTACGAACAGAAGATTACAGCAGCAGGAGGTTTAGATATTCAATTATTAGGTATTGGCCGTACAGGCCATATCGGTTTCAATGAGCCAGGTTCTGCACCTAACTCAGGTACACGTGTCGTAACGTTGGACGATTTGACTCGTCGCGATGCTTCCCGTGCTTTTGGTGGAAAAGAAAATGTACCGACAAAAGCGATTACCATGGGCGTAGGTACAATTTTCAAAGCGAGAGAGATTATTTTAATGGCTTGGACCGAGACAAAGGCTGAGATCATTAAAAAAGCAGTTGAAGGTGAAATCTCCTCGGAGATTCCTGCAACTTATCTTCAGTTATCGGACAACGTTGAATTTATTCTTGATGAAGCGGCAGCATCATTATTGACACGTTTTGATCTTCCTTGGTTGGCAGAAGATGTTACCTGGACACCTTCATTAATTAAAAAAGCAGTCGTTTGGTTGGCTTTAGAGATCAAAAAACCAATCCTGAAACTTACCGACGAGGATTATAATGCGCACGGGATGGCCAAGTTGGTTACAGAGACCGGTCCAGCATATAATATTAACATCCGTATATTTAACGAACTTCAACATACGATCACGGGATGGCCAGGAGGTAAACCCAATGTTGACGATTCACAACGTCCTGAGCGTGCTAACCCAGCGAAGAAAAATGTGATTGTATTTTCTCCACATCCGGATGATGATGTCATCTCGATGGGCGGTACATTTATTCGCCTGGCAGATCAAGGACACAATGTCCATGTTGCTTACCAAACTTGTGGTAATACAGCAGTTTGGGATGATGATGTGGTACGTTATCTGGAGTTTGCTGAAGATCTTGCAAAACAAATTGGGGCAGAGGCAGAAGCTTCTCAGATCGGCCGCATTTATGATGAAGAAAGAGCAATTTTTGCAACAAAAAAACCAAATCAGATCGATACTGAACTTGTCCGTAAAATCAAAGCATTAATCCGTAAGGGTGAGGCGATCGCAGGAGCCCGTTTGGTTGGTTTGCCAGATGAGAATATCCATTTCCAGGATCTACCTTTCTATGATAGACAGAAGTTTTCAAAAAATGTATCTTTTGAAGATGATATTCGACAAACAATGGAATTGTTGCGTCAGGTAAAACCACATCAGGTATTTGCTGCGGGTGACTTTGCAGATCCACACGGTACGCATAAAGTATGTTTCGATATCTTGTTTGAAGCATTGAGCAGATTGAGCAAAACAGATGAATGGACCAAAGATTGTTGGTTATGGTTATACAGAGGTGCATGGCATGAATACCCAATCCACGAGATCCAAATGGCCGTTCCATTATCTCCGCAAGAAGTTTATCGCAAACGTTTAGCCATCTTCAAACACCAATCTCAAAAAGATTTACCTGTATTCCCTGGAGATGATCCACGTGAATTCTGGGTACGTGCTGAAGACCGTACAAGCGAAACCGCAGCTTTATATGACCAATTAGGTCTTGCAAATTATGAAGCTATTGAAGCGTTCGTAAGATGGAAATTTGACTAAAATACCTGTCTGACTATAAAATAACTGTCTGACGACATAAAAAAGTCCTGAGCCTGAGGTGGTTCAGGACTTTTTTTGTTTTTAATCATTCTAAATAGGTTATTTTTTATACCTTTGCGCTATTATTTAGAATAATTAAAAATAATTACCAAAATTATTAACATGGACAAACACTTACGAGCTCTCGCTTCTACATTTTTAATCGGAGGTGCAGTATATGGTCAAACCTCGGGAATCGTCAAAGGTAAAGTCGTCGATACACAAAATAATCCTTTAAGTTCAGTAACCGTTTCAATCGGAGATAAAAAGGTCCGTACAGACCATAGAGGTCATTTTAGACTACATGGCATTGACCAAAATACGGTCATTAAATTCACTTATATGGGCTACCAAACAACCGTTATTGATTATGTTTTTAGCACGAAGAGCCCTGAAGTGATTATTGATCCAATTATCCTGGTGAGCAATGAGCAGGCCATTGATGAGGTGGAAGTGTTTGGTGAACGCAACAAAAAGCCAAAAGGCTTGGAAATGATTACACGTATGCCATTAAAACCTTCGGATCAAATTCAGAGTATTTCTGTCATCTCCAATAAGGTCATTCAAGATCAGGGTATTCTTACGTTGACGGATGCTGTAAGAAATATTCCGGGTGTAACCTTGTTCGGTTCTTATGGCGGTGTTAAAGAATCTTTGTCAACACGTGGTTTCAGAGGGGTACCTGTCTTGAAGAACGGTGTGCGGATGGACTCTCAATTTCAGACTGCATCTGGAGTCGTTGATATGCAAGGTGTGGAGTCTATTCAGATGATTAAAGGGTCTGCTGCGGTTACGCAGGGTGTTATTACGGATATCGGTAATGCAGGAGGGGTAATTAATGTGGTCACTAAAACCCCTAATTTCACGAATTCTGGAGAGATTGGTGTCCGTGCAGGAAGCTGGGGGCAATTCCGCCCAACCTTTGATTTCCAAACGGTACTAGATAAGAAAGAGACCGTTGCTTTTCGAATGGATGGCGCTTATGAACGTAGTGATAGCTACCGCAAAAGTGTATCCTCCAACCGTGTTTATCTAAATCCATCCTTAGCTTGGAAACCAACGGATAAGACGACAGTTACTTTGGAGGGTGATTATTTTAATGATAATCGTACGCCCGTTAATTCCGCAGTCAATTTAAATCCTTCGCAAGGGGTGAATGCGCTATATGTTATCCCGAACAATAAGTTTTTGGGCTTCAATTCCGATAATAATAATACAGAGATGAAGAGCTTTATGGCCCAGATCAATCATGAATTGACCGATCGCTGGAGCATCAGAGCTTCTATTGCAACGTCCTCTTATCAGGTTGATAACCAGTCATCTTCTTCCACATTGATTAAAGACGATGCAAAACAATATAATACCTTCTCGCGTTCCATGAGTAAGAGCCTGCGCGATGACAAGAATAAAACTTTTCAGTTTGACTTGATCGGAAAAGATCTTTATACGGGTAAAGTAAAACATTTGGTTCAGGCAGGGGTGGACTATCGTATTGCTGATGCGACAACAACTTCTTTTGCCGGAAAATTAAGTCCACTGGAGAAAAATGTTCTTTTGAAAAAAGCCGATCAAAATAGCAATGTAATTGATATTATTGATATCCATGGTGATTGGGTGAATGATCTTTCGGAAGTGGTATACGTCGATTCGTTGGGTAACCAGCGGAAAGGAAAGCAAATTGTCTATACAGCAGGAACTCCTGTACGGAGTTATTATTCTTCTATAGGATTTATGGGGCAAGACGTTATTGAATTTAACAAATACATTAAGGCTGTATTAGGTTTACGTTATTCCGAAATTACAACAAAAGATTTTACATCAAACGGTAATAAAAGGGAGTCGGCTTGGAATCCAATGGCGGGAGTGATTGTTACGCCATTTGAGAATTTCAACGTATTTGGATCTTATACAAACTCAACGAATTTAAGAAATGCGGCAAATCCTTTAACAGATGGTACAGCGGCAGGTGCTTCTAAAACCGAACAATTTGAGGGGGGAATTAAATCCGATTGGCTGAATAATCGTTTACGTTTCAATTTAACCTATTTCCATATTTATACCTCAAACTTGACGAATGCGGAGTATACACCAGGCACGAATGTCGCCACAGGATTATACTTTAAGGCCGGGGATTTGGTGCGCGATGGTATTGAGGCAGAGTTGAACGGTCGTGTATTGGAAAATTTGACAGTGATGTTGGGCTATGCGTATTTAGACGCACGTTATAAAAATTCACCATCTTATATGGATGGATCGGCACCGATGAATGCGCCAAAACATACGGCAAATGCATGGATACAATATGTATTTAATCAAGGAGCTCTTCGGAACCTGAGCTTAAGTGCCGGAGTTTATTATGTTGGAGACCGACCTGTCAATGAATATAGCTTAACCCCAAATGGGCACGGCGAATATTATGGTACAGAACCTTTCAATATGCCAGCATATACCACATTAAATGCGCAGGTGGGATACAAATGGCGCAAATTTGATGCGAAAGTCTTTGTAAATAATATCACCAATGAGATCGGATTGAATTCATACTTCCGCGGTGGTTTTATTAATCAGATCGATCCAAGAAATGCTGCGGTTGCATTGAGTTATAAGTTTTAAAGATATAAGTCTATATAAACAGAAGAAGCTGTCTCAAATTTATT
>NZ_DBGB01000029.1:0-83940 GCF_002295765.1 Sphingobacterium sp. UBA865
CAATATGCTCCAGTATATCCACTTTGTTGCTGTACCGTCCCATCGGGTTTGCTGTATTGATAAGTCACTTTTTTTAAAGTGTACCAGTTGTCTGATAGAATTTCAGTTTTTACAATTTTAATATCTTTTATTGCCATTTTTAGCGCGTTAAAGTCAAAAGATAAAAATAGGAATTGCAATCCAAACTAAGCAGGAAAAACTAAAAGAAGCCTTGATGAATTTATACGAAGTATTGATGAACCTCAGTGCGTTCTAAATTGTTTTGGATTCAGACCTGTGTGTTGTTTGAAGAAATTAGAGAAGTAAGGGGAGTCAAAGAAACCAAGTTTGAACGAAATTTCTTTGATAGATAAGTCGGTTGCTTTTAACAATCGTTTTGCTTCCAAGATAGTTCGTTGTTGAATGAGCTGGCTCGGAGATACTTCGAGCTTCTGGCGACATATTTTAGTAAGGTGTGGGGTGGAAATATTAAGTTGTTTCGCATAGAAAGATACCGACTTCTCACGCTGAAAATGGATGTCAATTAACTCTTGCAACTTTAAAAGACGTGGATTGGAGTCATTATTTTGTTCATTTTGTACTATTTTCTGTACCTCTTTGCTTAATATCGATGCGACGACAGCTGTGCGAGAGTAGATAATTGCAGGAACGCAATTGTGATCCTCAAGTTCTTTTCTTATTGCATTAAATTCATAATAAAGCAGAGCAAATGTTTCGCTAGAGAGTGAGATAACAGGAGTACGTTGATAGTAAGCAAATGAAAAATGGAAATTGGGCGAAAATTTCTCGAAGTGTTCCCTATCGACCATCAATTGGAAACCAGTTGTATTGGCCCCTAATTTCCAACTATGAACTTGCTTTGGAAACAGGATATGGATTTGATGACGATCAATATGGTAATCTTTAAAATCAATCGTATGAACACCTTCTGCCTGGTCAAAAAGTACCAATAAAAAAAAATGATGCTGGTGTGGACGCGCTATATGATGTTCACCACGTAATTCCGAGTATAAATATCCTTGATTACCCGCAAGCTGGTCTTTTCTAAATTCTTGAATATCTATTGTTGGAAATAACTCCATCGAAACGATTTTGAACCTAAATATAACTATTTTATTTTAAACCATCTTCCAATACCTGTTTGCTGATGATAAATTCACGATAACCAAAGGCTCCGGATTTATAACCAATTACAGCACCAAATTCAATGTTTTTTGAGGAAGATGTCTTTGGAAATACAGAAGAGCGGTATACATTGGCCGCAGCTAAAGGTTTTTCGAATACACGAAAGTGTATACCATCCTTTGAATAGGCGAGATAATTCATATCTGAGGTAAACCGATCTACGTTTCCAATTGCCAGACATAAAAAATAATATCCATCAATATAGGAACCTTGCAGATGCCAAGTCGAATATCCCTTGTTGAATTCTAGCCAAGGTTTGTTCATAAATTCAACTTTTTTACTGTCGCGATATGCTGTAAAATCTAATCCATTTGTAGAAATACGCGATAGGATATTCGTCATAATTGGTGCTTTGTAGCTTGGCATGAAATCCACTTCGTAACTCGTCGTTAGGTTTGTCGAATTTCTCACAAATGTTGGTGAAAGGATGTGGTTATCTTGGAAAGACGTTGGTTCATTACTATTATACACGAGTTCCAGCGGTGTCCAGTCAACCCCATTTTTTGATGTCTGCCTTACAATAACACGTTCAGCTTCTTCATTTAATTTTTTATTGTTGTTTGCGCTTTTGGCACCCCATTTTTTTAAAATTTTGCTTGAGAAAAAGCAACCTCTATAATATAGTTCGAATTCCTCACCGTTGAAATTCCAGTCTACATCGGACCAATAACCTTGATTGGGGCTACCATCTTTTTGGATGAAAGAATCTTCTAGTGCCGGACGTCGTTGAATAGGATTTATTAATCCTGCCGGAGTGATCCATTCTTTTCCATCATTAGAAACTACCACAGTCGGATTTTCATAGAGTGAGGCGGTACGATCTGACCCTATTATGCCAAAATATGGCGTAAATACCATCCAATATTTGTATCCTTTAAAACCGGCAGGGAAATATTCAACATCTGGGTGGCAATAACTCGCACTATTGCCAGAGATATCGCGTATCCAGCCTGGCAACTCTTCGCCAGGTTGGTTTGCATTGGCAGTTGTATTAATTTTTATTGAACTGAGGTCAGTTGTGAAACCTGTAGGTATGGGTAATTTATCTTTTTCAATGACTTCTGGATCCGGTGGTACAATTCCTGGATGAATATCTCTTTTACAACCAATAAATAACAAAAAGCCTAAAAAGAAATAGGTAATTCTCTTAAATGACATATAGATCAATAAAAATAAAATATAAATAATAATCCCTTACGGTATGACTTTTCCTGTTAATCTTAGCTAAATGATAGCAAAAATGATTTATTTTTTTTATTTCTCAAAATCGATTTAATAAAATACTTTTATATGTTATAAATATTTGGTTTTCTGATTTATAAGTGTCTTTTTGACTTGTGTTGATGAAATAAACTAATGGATGATGTGCCTAAGGAACTTTCTGTTCAGATTTTCGACGATTCAGCAAACTTTCAATGCTTAATATAAATTTGTTTTGTTTGGTAACGCGAAATTTTTTTCTATTAGTGACATGATAACAAGCTAGAAATCTATAAATTGCTTTGAGGTTCAACTTAATATTTTGCTGGATAACCTATATTTTTTTGATGCTGGCGAGGACTTTCTTGTAGTATTTCGTTTTATCGGTTTCGTCAATAACAACAATTTCAACATCGTTTGCTTGAAGTAATTGCATTTTATCTTTGGAGAGCGCGTACCATTTTTTTGTTGTATAATAGAAGAGTTTATTTTCAATAAAGGTACTTCGTCTATAAAACTTATTTCTGGCGCGGTAGGTTAGCAACCACCAAAGGTCTATTTCTACAAAATCAAGCGATAGGCCTAGGATATGGATATCCTTTGTAAAAAATAAATCAATCCATGATTGGAGTTTAGTATCTTTTTTTCGACTTAATCTTTTAATTAATGCAGCCTTGTAGACTGTTTGCGAATTATAATTTGTCCCATTAACGACATAATCCCTCATTTTTTGCAATTGACCACAGTAATGTTCATAACCGAGGTTAATGGAAGAGGGATTTAGGCAGTCGCCGTGGATGTGCCAATAGTTCGTGTTGCCGATTTGGTGTTTACGAAATACACTGTAGGTTGTTTCACGGATAAGGCCAGCATTTGCTGTTGCGGTTTCTCCTTCTAAACTGAATTCATAGTTAGTTGTGATGATATTTTCGATCGAGAGATCCCGAATTAATTGGTGGATTTCATTTTGATTGATTTGAGAGACACAATCCGATATATAGCTTTTAAGTTCTCTTTCATTAATATGCTTTTCTCGAATTGCGTTAAGGAATATTTCCTCATACAACATAGGGAACGGTTTTTGTCCATTTTCCAATGAGCTAACTTTATACTTTTCTTTGATGTTGTGTAGCAAATCACTCCAGCTTATCCCTGGTGAAATATTATTAATGTCGTTCCCGACTAATAAAGCAAACTTGTTCATTGTATTGTAAATCAAGATTTACGTCTGTAAAGTTAAATGAAGATGTCAATCGATCGCATCTTTTGATATAACATTTAATCGATTGAATTTAGATTTCTTCCATACGAATTTAATAAAAAATCGAAGGATTTTGTACATGACCACAGCGACGAAAGCGTTCTTAATCTCATTATATACCGCATGGAAACAATGTGATGTAAATTGAAACTTCTGTAAAAAATGGCTACGTCATTGCGATGGACGGATCAGTCAAATATGTTGGTTTATTCGTCAAAAAAGGCTAGGCGAACCAACTTCCTAGCCTTCACGGTATAACTTATCCTATGCTATAACAAACAAATAACAAAGGAATACAGGAAATGTTTGATGTCTCTTCAAGGATGGTCTGTTGTGATATGGCTTGACAATGATATCACGGTCTTGGCAACATATTCCCATAAATTATAGTAGTATTTTGTTGTGTTATTCTCGCTTTTGAGAGTGCTATGAAGAGCAAGTCCTGTTAAGCTCGCTTTTGGTGTATACGTACATCGATGAAAATTTTGCACAATATTCGGTATCTGTAACCTACCGCTTACATCCAGCTAATAGTGCGCTTCACTGCGCAGGATCACGCTTAACTTTGTATAAAATAGAAGCTAAATAACTCTAATAAAGTGTGTTTTCCTTCTCTCAATACAAGTTTTTTAGTGTAAGACAGATTAATTCATAAAAAAATCGTGATATGGAAATTAAAGAAAACAAACTTATCGGTGTTTCTTATAGAGAAACACCAAACAAAGGTGGGATTATTAAACCCGTTTATATTATTATGCATTACGACGGTGCGTCCAATGCTACAAGTGCAATTGATTGGATGACCGATTCCCGGAGCAAGGTTTCCGCTCATCTTCATATTAGTCGTGATGGTATCATAACGCAATTGGCGCTTTTTAATACAAAATGTTGGCATGCAGGCCTTAGTACTTGGGCCGGTCAAAAAAATTTGAATAACTGTAGCATTGGAATCGAATTGCAAAATAAAGGGATGGAGAGTTACACTGAAAAGCAGATCAATGCGGCGATAGCAGTATGTAAAGCAATTATCCGTACTTATCCGATTCGAGAGATTTTAGGGCATTCGGATATTGCACCTGAAAGAAAGGAGGATCCAGGGGTACAATTTCCCTGGGAAAAATTTAAACCGTTAACAAAAGGAAATTATAATGGAATTACTTGAGATTTTAGAGAAATTGATTATCCCTGTAGCGACAGCTGTAGGGGGGTATCTTGTTGGAAGGCCTAAGCAGCAAGCCGAGGTGGAGGCGACAAATGTTGAGAATGCCGGAAAGGTAATTGAAAAATGGGAAGGCTATGCCAATAGGTTAGAGAAAGATATTGAGCATTTACGGACGATCATTGAAGATCTTAATGAAGGGTTACATTTGGCAAATGACGAACGTATGTCTTGTGCTAAGACTTTAGCGGATTTGCAGGTAAAATATGATGATCTTATGAAACTTTATAATAGGCTACAGATTGAATTAAAGCGCGTTAAAAATGAAAAATACACTACAGATAATCGCAATGCTGCTACTGGTTAGCAGCTGCGGTTTGTTTAAAAAGGTTGAGAAAACCAATGCATCACAAGAGTTTGGCATCAAAGAAAAAAATACAGAGTCTGCTACTATAGCACAGAAGACAGGACATATACAAGTTGTTGGATTAGCTAAAGAGGCTTTGGTAACAGATGAATATGTGATGCAAGTTGAAGGTGAGGGGATTCAGATTATGCAGGATGGCGTTGTTCAGCTACATAAGGGGAAAGTCTATGCGAAAAAGGAACATTATTCTGAAAAGCTGCAGCTTGAAAGAAGGTTAAATACCAATTGGAAAGATCACAAAGCAAAAAGTAGTCAGCAAATTGAAACGAAAACGGAGCTAACTAAAGAACAATCAAAAGAGGTTGCAAAACCAGCAGTGTCAAGTCTTCTTTATTTTTTAATGGGGTGCAGTATATTGGTCGGCTTGATTATTTGGTGGATAAATAAACGTAAGTTGATTAGAATTTGGTAGTTACCCATTAAAAAGATCGTTACCATTATATTTTAATAAAATTCAGTAAATAACACGAAATAGTCCTTGAGTATAAAATTCAAGGACTATTTTGTAGAGCTGGATACAGTTGCTGAATGAGCAGAGCTGCTGTGATTGTATAAAATAATATTAATCCCCATCGAAATGCCGGTCAATAAGGTAATAATTGGCAATCTGTTTAATCTCTTTTTTGAAATCACGATAGAGGTCAAATTGATTGCAAGCGCAGATGATAGATTTCTGTAATGTGTCATTGTTTATTTTTAAGTAAGGACCAAGTTCCTTGTATATGCTACTTCTTACTTTTGTTTTCAGATTATTTAATTTTTCCGGCTGAAAGATACGTAGAACAACGGCGATAGCTTTGTAACGATGCTGTATGTCCTTGTAATTGATATATTCTCCCATAATCTGCTGAGAAGGAATACCCACAAATTGACAATAACAGTCAATTACTTGGCTGATTTTGGAAAGATCTGATTCATAGATCTTATCGATGGATTTTAGTATCTCGGGATGATTTTCTTTTAAGAAACTCATGATGAATGAATAATATAATGTGTTCATACGTTGTGAACGATTTTTGTCGGTTACTATACTGCTTTCCTCTTTTCGTAAAATATTGCTGGTTTTTTGTAGTTGATAATAATCCACTGTGTATACAGTGGGCTGTCTGAGATGTTGTGACATGAGCTGTTCCATTTTCTTTTATCTTTAAGTATGAACTGATTTTTGTCTCGCAAATTGCAAATCCAACGAATAGCTGATCTGCTTACTACCCGGCTTATCTATTCTAGGGGTCTATATTTTTTTATTGTTTAACAAAGTTAAACAAATTTGTTAATCTTGCAAGTTTATTAAAACCTAATTTTTACTTTTTATATGAAATTGTAAACTTATTTGTTTAACTGTAATATATTGATAATTAGGTTCTTATTGTTTTATTTTGATTGTCTATTTGTTTAGGTTTAATAAGTTGTGTAACTTAGTGTCAGATTGTTATATATTTGTGTAACATTTGTTAAATACCCGATCGACTATGGAAACTTATCCAAATAATAACTTTGAAGTTTTACGCTTGGAGATGCGCGTTACTAACCGTGAATTCGCGTCTTTACTAGGGGTACGCGAGCAGGTGTACTCGCGTATTAAAAAAGGAGAGTATCCTATTGGACTTACGATGAAAACACGTATTCAAGCGGCTTTTCCTCATGTTCAGTATGACTGGTTGCTGTATGGAAAAGGTGAAAGAATGGAGGTAGCTCCTTTAGTGCAACCCGACACGATCGCCATGCTTAGTATTGGTAATGGTAAGTCAATAGGATATTTTTCGGAGGACGTCAAGTTTATTGACGAAAATAAGAATAATATATTTTTTGAAGTTTCCCCAGGACGATATTTGATGCAGACAAAACTTGTCACAGAGAAAGCTAAAGCCGGGTATCTTTCTGGCTTTTCTGATGCTGAATATATGGACGATTTACCGGCACATTTTATTACAGTCACTGAGTTTCATAAAGGTGCCTATCGTTCTTTTGAAGTTAGTGGTGATAGTATGACCGATGGAACAGACGCAAGTGTATTGGATGGCGATATTGTGACGGGACGTTTGATTAAAAGAGAGTTATGGCAATCAAAATTTCATACCCACAAATATCGGTATTGGGTTGTTGTACATAAATATGAAGGAGTTATTATTAAAGAAATTGCTCATCATGATGTCAATAACGGAATTCTTACCCTTCGTTCGCTAAATGCTGATAAAACAAGGTACCCAGATTTTGAGGTAAGTTTGGATGATGTTGACCAAATTTTTAATGTTGTAGATATCAGCCGTTCGCTTTAGGAATAGCCTAGCTCAGATTAATTTCGTTTTGACAGTTCATCTTTTCGCACCAAAGTTAATAGGTGGACCTTTTTGTTTCAGCTATATGTGCGATAAATTAACCCAATCACACGCTGTTAAGCTGAAAGTTCTCGGTATTAAGTCTCTAGGGTTATACTAAAAAATATAGAAATAAAAACTAATTATATTAGTTTTTATTTCTATATTTGGCTATAAATTGAACGTATGCGGACATGTTGTTGCTTGCTGTCTTGGCGCTCTTAGTATATATTTAACGTTAAGAAGGCTGATAACGTGACGAGAATATTGGTTGCTCATTATTCAGGCATGTCCGTGGCGTTCAATTGAAATAATAGGTACATGTGCTTAGGTTATCAGAACGGGGTTGAGGCATTTTCGAATAAACCAACTATTTACTGAGTTGTACCTATGGACTTGCCATTTACTAATCATCATATGTTTATTTTTGAAGCCAGGTGTTGAAATCTGGCTTTTTTATTTCTTATGCAATCAATTGTTGTCAGTTTTAATCTTTTACAAAGCTTACATCAGTTATTTTATAGGAAAAATTATCTTTTTCCCGTTCATTTTCAGGTTTTTCCATCTCATTGTAGTGTACTGTTCCCGTCATCTTGAATGTTGTATGAGAATCTAGGTTGATTTTTTCTCCCTTATCGTCAAATACATAAAAGTTCTTAAGCGTATAATTTTTCTGGTCTTCGGGAATTTCAAATAAAACATTGTTTTTTTCTGTCCCTACAGGTAATATAACGCTGAATGCAGTGAATTTTTCAGAACTAAATGCATGGGATTTAACTACGAAATTCATGGCCATAGTTTTTGATTTTCCTGATGAGAATGTAAAAGAAGGCGCATCAAATTCACCTGTTAACGTGATGGTTTTGTTTTGATTGTCATAGTTTGATTCGATCGCTTTTACCGTATCGACAGAACTGCCATTGCAAGATGTGAACAACACGATGCCGGAACATACCAACAGTGATGTTGAAATTAAGTGTTTTGGTTTCATGGGAAAAATTTCATTAATTGTAAAGACTATTTTTATTGATAGACAACTTCTGCTTATTTATGTTTTGGTACTCTATCGAAGATTTTTTGGAATCTTCGATATACCTGCCTTCATGCTGATTTACACTCACATTCAATAACATCCGTCGATTAATTTTTATAAAAGTAAGGTATTGAGGAAGAGGTTTTAGCACTTGATTTAAATTCGGGGGGAATGGATTTAAATTCGCATACATTGGACTTTTTTTCGTCTAAAAGAGGTCGGTAAATAATAGCAAGTTTTTTTCGGTGGAAATGCCAGTAAACGGGCTATATGGTATTTGATCCTAAACTATTACCTCATATTATGATCAATTTCTTGCTTTAAAAAATACCAAGTTAATAATTAAACAAGTGAGTGTAAGTAAAGAGCAGCAAGTTCGGATGTTATTCCAAAATACCCAGGGTTTTTCAAAGGCATCACGTGCAAGTCTTAAAGATTTTTCTGGAGATATAGATAGGTCGATCGAGGCAAATTGATTGTTCAAGGGGACATTTTGTGTGCCTGTGACTACAAATACACCAATGATATAGCTTAGGCATGCTACTAGTATTAGATAAAATTTTGGTGACGATAGATCAAAAAATAATATTGTAGCCATCAATAATAAAATTGGGGCGCCCAGAAAACAGCAGTAAAAAGCTGAGTTTAGTATTTCTTTATTAATATTTTGCATGGCGGTCAGATAGGCTTTATCGTTGAGTTTATGTAGCCCCAAATTGACCGAAAAGGTATACGAAAAAAATAAGCCTGATATGATAGCCGAAAATATTGTTGCCAGCGCTAAAATGATGTCTTGTAATTTCATGTCTATATTTTTTTGATGTATCATGTTTTGCTGAACTCAATTGTCTAAGCGTTCTGATTTATCAAAGCATTGTTTTCTTATCGTAAATTTTTCGAAGGAGTTGAGGCTAAAAAAATACACACTTTCGTTGCACTCGACCTTAGACAATACAAAAGTTATGATAATCAGGGAGTCAATATAGAATAAAAACGACAGTAATCTATTTTTTGTTAAATGACTCTGGAGTTGTGCCTGTGAAAGTCTTAAAGACACGAATAAAATGCGATTGGTCGGAAAATCCATTTTCATAAACAATTTCCGTTATCTTTCGGAAGTCTTTGCTATTGAGCTGTTTAAAAGCGGCCTGAAATTGTACCATTTTAGCGAATTGTTTAGCGGATATTCCAGTTTCCTTGAAAAACCTTCTTTCAAAAGTTCGGATGTTCAATGCTTCTCTTTTTGCAATTTCTTTAATAATGATTTGGCCCTGGTTTTCGATGATTTCAAGGATTGCTCGCTGAATCGAAAAATCAAGTTTATTTTTCTTGCTATCGAAAAAGCTGAGAAGAGATTGTATCAATAGTTGGATGCTGTTTTCAGTGCTTGAAGATGAGGATAATGTGCCGGTAAGTTGGTGGAAGGTTGTATTTGAAGGAGTATCTAGATCATAACAGTCGTCGTTTATGCTTTCGGGCGAGATGCCCCAAAATGTCCGTAATACAAATGGGTAAAATTGAAAAACGATAATCTGAAAAGGCCCTGTTACATCGATTGAAATCGGTTTTATTGTCTGACCATAGAGAAAAATCGTCGGCATCTTTTTATCATGAGGCTTGATTGTAAAATCACCATAGCATCGTTGAAACAATAAACCAGGGTAACCATCAGCATAAAAAGGTAAGTTTACGCAATCATTCTTCTGACTTTCAAACACTAGGATCGCCTTTACGAATAATGCAATGGATGTATCTGGACTGATAATCTGAGGCTTCATTTATAAATTGTTTGGCTTTGCTTTACGACTTTTTATAATTTTAAATATACAGAAATATGAAATAAGAATATATGGATAATCGTTGGATTTCGATTAGTGGATTTACTGTGACCCGTAGTGTTTAAAGTATATGTCGTTGATTCAACTTATTTGAAATAGTAGAGCGGTTTTTTTCTTCTCACCTGAAATAATTGTGCATGTTCCAGTAATTTAACATAATTATTTTGCCAATAATTGGCAATCCAATTTGAATCCAATGAAGGGTTGTAATGACTCAGGTCACTTTTTAAAACGACCGAATCCACTGCTTTGACTTTTTATTATTGTACTCAAAATTGAAACTACCATTATAGTTGGCTCCCACTAAATTTATTTGTGTTCAGGTCGGCAGCTGAAAGCGTTTTTAGAAGTTCTCTAGCTGCGGCGCTACCTGCACGGTTTGCACCGATTGTCGATGCTGATGGACCATAACCCACGAGGTGAATTCTTGGTTCTTTAGCGACCATGGTCGCTAGTCTGCCTGCCATTTGAATGCCACCCTGTTTTTCTTTTGGTAGCACTGCGTCTAGATGGCTCAATGAACTTTTAAAGCCTGTATTCCAAAGTATAACATCTGCTTGTTGTTCTGTTCCATTGGCCCATTTGATCCCCTTTTCTGTTATTTCTTGAAACATTGGAAAACGTTGAAGGACACCCCGTTTTTCCATCTCCTGGATTTCTGTAGAATAGGGGAGGCCCGTAACGGAAACGACAGACAAAGGTGAAAGCCCCAATCGTACACGTTCCTCTACCATAGCAACCGCATTATGCCCGGCCATGTCATCAAATGGCCCCTCTCTGAATAAAGGCGGTCGTCGTGTTATCCAGGTTGTCGTTGTAACCTGGGAAATTTGGTCCAATAGCTGAATGGCAGAAATACCGGCTCCAACAACAATAACATGTTTGCCACGAAAATACTCTGCAGTTTTAAAATCCTTTGTGTGGAGTTGCTCGCCCCGAAATAATTCTGCACCTGGATAGGTAGGAATATAGGGGTTTTCCCATGTTCCAGTGGCGTTGATAATACCGAGTGCTGAGAAAAGAGTTTCTGCCGTATCGATATGAAAGCGATCTTGGTACATGTAGACTTTTTCTACTTTAGCTGGTCGATATACTTGAAGTCCAAATTTTTCTTCATAAAGTTTAAAATAATGGGGAACAGCGGTGTTGGCTTGAACTTCCGCCCCTTTTGTTGATAAAGTCTCCTCAAACGACATGCCGGGCAAATCGTATATTTTATTGACTGTACTTAAGGTAAGGGAGTCCCAGCGAAATTGCCAGGCTCCTCCTGGTGCAGAGGCTTCATCCAGGATGATAAAATCCGGCCCGATTTTAAGTCCGAGCTTCTTCAAATGATAAGCAGCAGAAAGTCCAGCCTGACCCGCACCAATGACTGCAATTTTTGTTTTGTAGCGAATGTTCTTTATCATACGAAAGAGGAGTTAACGCCAACCAAGTTCGGGAGCTACGTGTTCCAAAATGGCTGAAAGAATGTGGACATTGTAGTCGACCCCTAGCGTATTTGGAATGGTCAATAATAGCGTGTCTGCTTCCTGTATTGCTTCATCTTGCGCTAATTCTTTCACGAGTTGATCTGGTTCTGCGGCATAACTTCGCCCAAAAATCGTCCGCTTGTCCGATTCGATTATCCCAATTTTATCTGTTTTGTCCGCCTCTTGCCCGAAGTAATAACGATCTAAATCATCGACCAGAGCGAATATGGATCGACTGACTGAAACGCGGGGTTCACCAGGGTGCCCTGCTGCTTTCCAGGCCTCTTTGTATAAACGTATTTGTTCGGCCTGCTGAATATGAAAAGGTTTGCCATTTTCATCATATTTCAAAGTGGAACTTTGCAGGTGCATTCTGTTTTGAGCAGCCCATACAGCCGTGGCGTTCGATGCTGCTCCCCACCAGATACGATCACGTAACCCTTCCGAATGGGGTTCGAGCCTCAGCAGACCGGGCGGGTTTGGAAACATTGGATAGGGATTTGGTTCAGCGAAACCAATTCCTTTAAGTTTTTCTAAAAATTCCAATGCTTTTTGCCTTCCCATATCAGCATCTGTTTCGCCCTCGTTGATATTGTAACCAAAGTGACGCCAACCATCTATTACTTGTTCAGGCGATCCTCTGCTGATGCCGAGCTGCAATCTGCCCCCGGAGATTAGATCTGCAGCTCCAGCGTCTTCCACCATATAAAGGGGGTTTTCATAGCGCATATCAATGACACCGGTGCCGATCTCAATTTTTGAGGTTTTGGCTCCAATGGCCGATAATAAAGGAAAGGGAGATGCTAGCTGATTCGCAAAATGGTGTACACGGAAATATGCACCATCTATGCCTATTTCTTCAGCAGCTACTGCTAGATCTATGGATTGCAATAAAGTATCGCTTGCGGTCTGCGTACTATATGCGGGATGCTTGGACCAATGGCCAAAAGATAAAAAGCCTATTTTTTTCATAAATCACAATGGGATTTGATGTCAATCAAATTTAATAAATGTTGCGATTATATCGGTAGTTTGGATTGTCCGATGGGTGTCAATAATATATGGTTTGAATGAATTTGCCAAATGACAAGTAGGCTGTGGCTCAAAAAGAGTAATTTTATGTATTATTCAATTGTATAAGTGATTCAGAGTGATGCTTTCAGACAAATTATTACAACAGATCGAGTTTATTAAGGAGATCGACAAGATTAAATATATCCAGCGCAGGACAAAACTTTTCAATAGTGACCGTCCCGAAAATGACGCTGAACACAGTTGGCATCTTGCCCTAATGGCTATTGTGCTTTTAGAACATGCAAATCAATCAGTGGATTTATTGAAGGTAGTCAAAATGGTATTGATACATGATATCGTCGAAATCGATGCAGGTGATACTTTTATCTATGATACAGGAAAAAACCATACCAATACAAGTGCGGAGCGTTTGGCAGCTCAGCGGATTTTTGGAATTTTGCCTGGGCAGCAAGCAGAGGAACTCATTGCGATCTGGGAAGAATTTGAAGCTGGTCAAACGCCGGAAGCACAGTTCGCACGAGCGATGGATCGATTGGAGCCAATTTTACAGAATAGTTCCAATGATGGTGGAACCTGGAATGAACCTGGTGTAAATTATGAAAAGGTTTATGAAAAAAAATCTGTCATTAAGGATGGCTCAGCAGTATTGTGGGAATATGCAGAAAAATTGATTGATGCTGGAGTTGCTCGGGGGATTCTGAAAAAAGGAGAGTAGGTAGGGTACTCATCAATGGCCAGCAGTAATCCCGATACTATTGCTGACCATTGTGGTTTTATAAATATACATTAATCGTCATCATCCTCTTTTTGTTCGCTTACCTTTAGGAAGGCGGCTCTTTTTGGAGCTGGAGCAGATTCACCTTTAAGTCCCTGCCATAGAATTTCATTGAATACCAAATCAGGTACCGCGTCTTCTTTCGACCAATCATATTTGTCACTCCATACAGCTAGTTTCCCTTTACTTGGATTGCGCTCATTGAGATCTACATTTGCGTCGACATGATCAAATGGAGTATAATCGGGGTTATTGCTAAACGATCGCCACATGGGTGTTGCAGCAGCGTCGTATTGCGTCATTGGTTTCATCCCTAAAATCAGCTCTATCGTTCTAATCATCCCTGAGGTTGAATACATGGTGTGATCTACAGATCTTCTTTTTACATAAGGGCTAATCAAATAGGCAGGACTACGGTGTGCATCCACATGGTCAGGACCATTCTGGGCATCATCTTCCAGTATAAAGATCGCAGATTCTTTCCAGATTGGACTCTTGCTGATATGGTCAACAAACATCCCAACAGCGAGGTCATTGTCCGCTACATGAGCATAAGGGGACTTTTTGCCGGCACGCATCCCTTCCGTATGGTCGTTGCTGATTCGAATGGTTGTCAATTGGGGCATTTCTCCTTTTTGGATGAGTTGATCAAAATCAGCTTTCCATTGTCTTATACGTGTGGTGTCGGCAACACTCAGGTCATAACTTGTATATCCAGTGGCAACATGCCCTTCCAAAGATTTTACGTTGGGTTTTCCTTTATCTGCGAATTCACCATAGGTGCGATAAGATACCTGATGTCGCTTGGCATTATCCCAAATAAATCCGCCTTTATTGTTGGCTATTTCTCGTTCCCCTTCTCCTCCATAAGTGCCGCCGCGACCGCCATAGCTTGATGGCCAGGTTTTCTCCAGATAGTCGGTGGCATAAGCACCCATACTCCAATTGTGCCCATCCGCACTAACTTCCGCATCGACATAGAAATTGTCTAGAAGTGCAAATTCATTGACAATTTTGTGTTGATTAGGCGTGATTTTTTCGCCGAATAAACAAAGTGAAGCGTCTCCATTTCCTTGTTTAACATCACCTAGAACTTGATCGTAGGTACGATTTTCTTTGATGACATAAAATACGTATTTGATCGGAGAGGGGGCTCCAACTTTCATTGGAATAGGGTTGCCGGCTTCACCCTCTGTTTGCAGCTCTTTTTCTTTCGAATAGGGCGTATTCCGGTATACCGCACGAGAATATAGGGCGAGTTCTTCTGGTTTAGGATCAGGTATAAAGCTTAACGTTCCCCTAAAAAGACCAGCAATATATTGTATCTCTTTTGGTTTGTTGAGGTCGCCTGCATGACGATCGACTTTTTCCTTTTGGTCTGTCGGATTGGGACCTTTTGGATTAGCTTTGGATGATAAGCCTTTACCATTTGTAACCAGAATTGTTTTATCGACTACTTTTACATTCGTTGGATACCAGCCCACTGGAATAAATCCTTTCGAAATAGATCTCCCAGGCTTGCTTACGTCGAATACTGCTAAACAATTGTTGTCTGCATTGGCTATGTAAAGGGTTTTACCATCTGTGGACAAAGCAACACCATTGCTGGTCGATCCACTTGGAGCATTAGGATACAATGCTGCATTCAATGTTTCTACGACTGCTCCTGTTTTAGTATCGATTATGGATACCGAGTTGTCATTTGCGTTGGCGACAAAAAGCCATTTACCATTTTTACTAAACGTAATTTCATTTGGGTGGCTACCCACAGGGATCTCTTTGGTTATCTTATTTTGTGTAACATCCCATACTAAAATCTTTTCTCCGCCCCAGACGCTGATATAGAGTTGTTTTGCATCAGGTGTTAGCTGGCAGGTATACCCCTCAGCTCCCAAATCATAAGTTGCTTTCGTTGCTTTGGTTTTTAAGTCGATGACATATAGTTTTTTATCTTCTCTGGTGACAGTATATAATTGTTGTTTGTTTTTATCATCTACAGCCAATCCGGCTATTCCTATTTTATTGGGCCATGGCTTGCCAAGAACAATAGAATCTTTGGATGCAATTTTTCCACCGTTGATTTTATAGATCCTGATCATGTTATCATGTCCCCCAGAAGTATACAGTGTATTATCATCGCTCGAAAAAGCCAATCCATACCAAGATTTTGGTATAGCAATACTATCGATTTTTCGTTGTGAAGCGAGATCGATAAGATCTATTGTTTGTGTACTTTGTCCATTGTTGCTGACAGCTGCAAGCTTTTTATGATGACTGATAACTAAGTTCAGCGGTAAATCTCCGAGCTCTATCTGTTTCCCAACAGGGGTTAGTGTCCAGCCATTTGGTAGTCCAACTTTATTGCTTTCCAAAATTGAACTAATCCTATTTTGTATATTGTTTTGACTGAATGTGAGTTGTGAGGTTGCAAACATACACGTTGTCAAAATAAATGTTCCTATTCTTTTCATGGGACATATTTACGAAATTGAGTAGTCAGACTAAATAGGAAGCTTCAAAATTAAAGAAAACTTAATATTGGACCGCGAACTTAGTGTAGGTGATGACGCGCTGTTTTTTAGTATGGTCAAGGGCCTCTGAAAATCTGTAATACAGGACTGATCAGAAAATTTTGCACGGAATACTCTTTGTAATCGTTTATAACAAGGGGTGATCGGTTAATAGGTAAAACTCTGTTGTTTACCGATGAAAATTGTTTTTTCACCGAAAAATTATGGTGTTTTACAGTTTGTTTTTTGAAATTGGGCGGATAAACTATTCAATCTTTATTTATGATACACTTCTTTAATTCATTAGCAATTTTAACTATAGTAGGATTGGTAAGCCTCTCTACCAATGTGAAAACTAAAGATTCCCAGGCCAATATTGGAGACACGATGGTAGAATATAAATCTTCAATCAATGGCACTGTAAAGCCTAATACCTTACACAGTATGCGGCAAGATAAGATTCATTTATATACCGACTGCAAAGATTCCATTTTATAACATGAACTTTCTTATTTGAAGCTGCTGTTTTTATTTTTGAAAAATATAATTTTTAAATTACTTTTTTGTTATATAGATTAATTTCGTATATTGAGTTATAGTGAAAAATCCAAAGGGTATGTTACGGCATCTGTTCATTTGTGTAGAGCTCTAGCGTAATTTCTAGCTTTGGGAAGCCTATATTTTTAAATTGATTATTCTTAAATAGCTTGTTATGAAAAAGAAAAGTTCGTCGTGGTTTTTTTATGCCATTATTGCTATTGTCATTTGCGTATTTCTATTATTGAATCTACCAGAACTTATTCAGGGATTTATGAACGGTTACAATTCAGTTATTAAATAGCAACTCGATGTTCACCGTTTAATTTCCCATATTTACCGATTTTTTTACTGTCTTTATCTAAATTTTGTAGCTGTTGCACGCCCCGTATTGTAGTTTAGAATGAGTAAACGGAATAGGACTAATACCGTATTTCTTGAATGGAACTTAATCAGATCTAATGAAACGAGTCGAAATATTTAAAACCAATGTTTATCGAATGAAAGATGCACAGCAAATTGTTGCAACTCTTGTCAGCCTGTTTTCATCTTATAAAATTAACTTCGATCTTGAAGATGAAGAACGTATTCTAAGAATTGAATCTTCGCAATTGGAAATTGAGACCAACAGCATTGTTAGAAAGATGTTTGAGTGGGGTTATCGTTGCGAAAGAATCATTTAATCATTCATGAAAAATAAAAAGCTAACTATTATATTAATTTTCGTTGTAAATTGCGCTGGTAATTTGTTGAACAAAACTGTTGGCAGTCCCTAAGGATGTTATGTCTAATAGTCAAGTATTTCAATATAAGATTACTCAAAAAAACATTGTTGGTAAGCGTAATATATCGGATATGATAGGCAATAGCATGCTCATTTTTTTAATGCTCTTTATTCTTAATACAGACTGTTTTGCACAAAATGGAACACCGTTAACGATAGGCACAACAGAGATATTGCATTCAAAAGTTTTGGCTGAAGACAGAATGATCAACATTCATCTTCCCGACAATTATAACCCCAATGATTCTGTTCGCTATCCAGTGGTATATGTTCTTGATGGTAGTATGGATGAAGATTTCTTCCATATTGCAGGTATTGTACGTTTTAGTACACAACCCTGGATCGACAGATTTCCTCAAAGCATTGTTGTTGGAATAGGAGGAAACACACGAAGAAGAGATTTTACCTTTCCTGTTGAAAATACAGATTTTATAGAAAAGGAAGGCTTTCAAAAAGCTAGTTTTCCTTCTTATGGCGGTTCTGAAAAATATAGGGCATTCTTAAAAAATGAATTGATTCCTTACCTAAGTGGCAATTATAAATCGAACGGAAAACAGACGTTAATCGGAGAATCACTAGCTGGACTTTTTTCCGTAGAAATATTACTGAAACAACCTGAACTATTTGATGATTATATTATTATCAGTCCAAGTTTGTGGTGGGGAGAAGTGTCTTTATCGAAGAATGCGGAGAAGTTTCTGCAAACTAATTTGAAAAAAAATATAAAGGTTTACCTCGGTATCCCCAACAAGGAAGAAGACATAAGAATGTATGATGAGGCTATAGCGTTATCTGAGATTCTTAAACGAAATAATAAGACTCATTTTGTATTTGATTACATACCTGATGAATTGCATTCAACAGTAATACATCAAGCTGTCTACAATGCTTTTAAGAAACTGTATCCAAAAACTGTCTATTCAAAGGAGTAGTCTGGCTATACGGTGTTTAATTTCATTTTACACTTAGCTGTACTTCGTTGTTCCACTCTTCTTCCAAAACTGACATGAATAGTTTATCGTGAAATTGATTGTCTCTAAAACAGGCTTCACGCATTCTCCCTTCGAGTTTAAAGCCTGCATTTTGATAGGCTTTTATTGCAGCATAATTTGGTTCCGATACAGTGAGCATAATCCTGTGGAGCCCTAGTTCCTCAAATCCCATACCGAGGATTAATCTAGTGACTTCTGAACCTATCCCTTTTCCCCACTCTTGACGATCTCCTATAAAGATAAAATACTCGCCCGATCTATTTGCTTTGGAAATATTGCAAATGCCGGCATAGCCTATCAATCTATTTGAGTCGTTGAGGAAAATTCCCCGGTTAAAATTAGTTAAGTCATTGATAACCGAATGAAACCAATGGTCGATTTGATCCTTTGTGTGCAATGACTGAAAAAGTGAAAGCGAATATTTAATAGACATATCATCATTGATCCATTCATAAAATGGTGAGATATCGTTAAGAGAAAGTGGTTTTAAGTTGATCATTATTTAATACTTTGTGTATCTGAAATTGTTATATCAATCCTCTAATTAATGATTAGGTTTCCTGCATTATACCACAATTAATAGAATTTTAATAAAATAAATAAAGGATATAGTGCCCTAATTTCGTTTCACCAGCTATGAATTTGTCTGCTGTTCTCATTAGCGATAAGCAATATCGCTTATTTTAACGGTTTGATGACCACCTGATCGACCATTTTTCCTTGCTGGTCGAGAATTCTAAAAATTCCTTTTTCATCATTTAAATCCACGCGTAGCACATTATTGTTGGAGTTCACAATAATTGGAAATTGTACGCTATTTGTTGCTTCCTTGATAATGTGTTTGTGTAAATGACCCGAGAGCATGATCTGTGCCCCTGCTTTGTTGAGGATAGGAACAAATTTCTCCAAAATCTCCTGTTCCCCGTGCCAGCCACCAAAAGGGGGCATATGGCAGATTACGATCTTATATTTAGCATCTTTAAATGACGGGTTCTCAACTGCTTGAGCTAACCAGGCCGCTTGTTCGCTTCTATAGTTATCCATGTCTACAATACCGCTATATTCAATGTCGGTATCGGGCTTGTCTTCACCGCAATCTAAGACGATAAAACCGGTATTCCCATGCTTAAATTGGTAATATAGTTTACCTGTTGGTGTTGGGAAATATTTGGGATATTCAATGGCAAAAGGTCCACGTGTTTCATGATTGCCTCTTGCATAAAACATTGGTTTTTCACTGGCGAACTTTTTAATGGCGGTATCCATGAACCCCTCATACAGTTGTGTTTCACTGAGTAGATTACTAACCATATCACCGTTGAATACCACAAAGTCACTTGTCTTTAGATTGCCGATATCCAGTAGCTTATCGAGTACCTCATTGCGCTCATGAATATCATTGACAACTGTAAAATGGGTGGAGCTGGCATGGCCAAAGGTTTGGAAAAATAAGGGAGCCTTTTGATAAACATCACTGGCTACTACTTTTCCATATTGTACATTGACGCCAACATGTTTGAGGACTTCTTGACTATACACACGATATCTATAGCGTGTTCCAGGTTTTAGGTTGTTCAATGTAACTTGATGCAACGTACCTACTTTTTTGAAGCCATAGGCAGCCGCATAATATTTTGGTCTTTCCTTAAAGTAAAAGTGACTGGAGTCATCTGGGGCCAGCTCAACCCAGCCAGTAGCAGGCTTGTCTGTCGTCCAAATAATGGAAACAGATTGCTCTGTTAATCCTTGAATGAAAGGTAAGTGATTTATTCTGATCGCATCCTGACCAACTGCCATAAAACAATTGAAGAACAACAATAGGATGATGCATTTTAGTTTAGTCATTGTATTACCTGGGTCTATAATTGATTTTGGAACCTAAATCGGTTTTTTCTTGCGCTAAAGATATAAAATTGTGTGAACAAGCTATGGATTGAAATGTAACAGTCTTGCTAGACTAAAAGATGTCTCGTTTTGTTTTTTGCTAAAAAAGTGCTGTAAACAGGTAATAATTAAGAAAATGTGACCTGTGTTTGGCACTTATATTTGGAATAACCTAAGTAAGAGCACCTAATCAAACACAAATGAAAAAGATAGTTTTATTTTTATCTGTGTTTCTAACTTCACTAATTGCACTGGGCCAGCAGATCACGGGAACCGTACGTGATAAAAATGGTAAACAATTGGCCGGAGTAACTTTGAGAAACACGAGTACTTCCAACAGTACACAGACCGATGATCAGGGGAATTTTAAGATTTCAGGTAAATCCGGAGATATCTTAGAGACAAGTTTTATCGGATACGAGCGGGCTCGTCAACCCATTCCCGAGGCAGGCAAAATGACCTTTACCCTGGTCGAAACATTGAGTATTCTAGATGAAGCCGTAGTGATCGGTTACCAGAGTACCTCCCGCAAAAAAGCGACCGCTGCGATTTCAAGTATTTCGGGTAAAGATCTGGAAAATCTTCCGGCAGCCAGTTTTGATATGTTGCTTCAGGGAAGATTGGCCGGCGTCAACGTTCAGAATTTTTCTGGCGCTCCAGGTGCTTCGCCGACATTGGCTGTTCGTGGTACATCGGCCGTTAGCCTGAATTACTCCAATGACGATTATTACAATGTCATTAGTAATCCACTCTATGTTATTGACGGAGTTCCGCAGCCAACGGAACAATTTGTAGGCCCGAATACAGGAACAGGAACAAATTATCTAGCAGGTCTGAATCCGAATGATATCGAATCTGTGGATGTGCTCCGAGATGCTTCTGCCGCCGCAATTTATGGTTCTAGGGCAGCAAATGGGGTGATCATGATCACGACGAAAAAAGGGCGTAACGGAGATCCGCGTTTTATGTTAACCGGATATGGTGGTCTAACGCAACGGCCCGAACTCCGTGAAGTGACACTCGGAAGAACCGAGCGTGAGCAGAAGATGAGGATACTAAAGAATCAGCTTTCTTCCAACGATTTCAGAAATCTGCCCTTTATGCTTACCGATTCGTTGAACCCTGCATTCAATGGGAATACAGATTGGCAGGATCTATTCTACCAAAAAGGAAAGATTAAGAGTGCAGATCTTTCTGTTAGCGGCGGGTCAGCGATTAGTTCATATCGTTTTAGTGGGAACTATTACGATGAGGCGGGAATCATTAAAGCAACCGGATTTAAACGCTATACTGGAAGGCTCAATTTGTCCAGTAAGGCAATCAATGAACGTTTAACGATCAATCCCATTGTGGCCTATTCGTATAATAAGCGAGCGCGAGGAAGCGGGAGTGACGTGAGCCCAATTGCCTTGAGTGCCGGTAGTATGCCATCATCACTTTTTAATCTTTCAGATGCAAAAAAAACTTACCTTTTGGGTACCTATAATAGTAGTCTTGATAACAATGAATCTTCTAATCTGAATACCAATCTAAATCTGATTTTCAATATTGCACCAGGATTAACTTTTACTTCCCAATCCGCCTATATCAAAGATATGGCCAATAGGGCTTATAATAGGCCATCAGCTTTGATGAGCGGTGCCGGTAATTATTCGTCAGCTTATTCTTATGAGAATAGCCAAGTCAGGATATCGAACTTTTTAACTTATATCAAACAGTTTGGAAAACACTCTTTAAATGTACTACTGGGTCAGGAAGCGGAAAAAAATAAAATGCAAAATGTATCCGCATGGGGTAGTCAGGGGGTATCGGATCAGATCCAAGTGGTTACAGGATTTCTGCAAAATAACATCGGTGCCAACTCCGATTTGCAAAAGTGGTCACAGCTGTCCTATCTCGGTCGCTTTTCCTATGATTTTGATAGTAAATACCTGTTTTCAGGGGCTGTCCGTGCGGATGGATCGTCCCGATTTGGAGAAAACAACAAATGGGGATATTTTCCGTCCGCATCTGTCGGCTGGATTTTAACTGAAGAAGATTTTCTGAAAAACAATCCTATATTCACCTTACTTAAAATTAGAGGAAGTTATGGATTGACCGGATCTCTCCCTAAAAGTAACTATTTGCAGTATAATCTCTATAATGTCAATAATGGGGGGTATCAGGGTAATTCCGGAGCAACTTCCTATAATGGCCAAGTGGCTATTACACCAAACTTTAATAATGGCGTTGCCCAAAAAAATCTCAGCTGGGAGCGCAATAGGCAATGGAATTTAGGTGTCGATATGGAATTGTACAAGGGACGTTTTACAGCTATGGTAGATGTATTTAATAAGGAAAACTATGATGGGCTATTTGACGTCATGCTTCCCGTCACGTCCGGATACGATTACGCCAAAACAAATTCGGTAGGAATCCGCAATTCAGGTGTCGATATTCAATTGTCTGTTGATATGTTCCCACGTAGCTCCACATTGAGCTGGCGGTCCAATTTAAATATTTCCTATGTCAAGAATCGGATCATGAATCTGCCAAATGGCGGCCGCGATATGGTCATGGATGGCGATCGATTTGATAAATCTCATATCCTCTCGGTGGGCAGCCCGATCAATGCATTTTATCTCTATAAAACTCTGGGGGTTTTCTCGACCCTGGACGATATTCCGGTCAATCCATATACAGGCGAACGCTATCGAAATTCCAATGGAACATTCAATCCCGGAGATTTTTATTTTGAAGATATAGATGGCGATTATTTTGTAGACGTATTTAATAGTGGTATTAATCCAGATAAAAGGGCGATTGGAGATCCTAATTTTAAGTGGACCGGAGGCTGGAATAACGTCTTTAGTTATAAAGACTTTTCGCTTACTTTGTTTTTTACCTACGGTTTTGGGAGGGATGTACTGAATCTTTTTGAATCAGATCAATTCAGTAACTCCACTTCGGGCGATGCGACTTCAAATTTTGCTTACTATTCGATACGGGATCTGGACAAACTCAATATCTGGAAACAGCCCGGCGACAAGGCCGAATACGCAAAATATGATATCGGCACCTATCGTTACTATTACACCTCTGCGCAGACTTTCTTTTTAGAAAATGGTTCCTATATGCGATTTAAGAACCTGATTTTTTCTTACAACCTCCCTGAACGGATCAGCAAGAAATGGAGTATTTCCAAAGTGAGATTCTTTGGTATAGTGGATAATGTTGCCCGTTGGCAAAAATCAAAAAAATTGCCGGATGCCGAGGCTGTAAACCCATATGGAGAGTATAACGGTGGTGGTTATCCGATTCCAAGAAAATATACATTAGGATTTGAACTAACTTTTTAAGACGATGAAAAGATTTTTTTTAAACTATAGACTAGCGGTGCTATTGATGCTGGTTTTCTTGCTAGGGTCATGTAAAAAGTTTTTGGTGGAAGAACCCGTCAATTCGACTTTCGCGGGCGCATATTGGAAAAGCTCAGGGGATTTACGGAGTGCTATGGCAGGTAACTATGCTTTGGTACGGGATGTGATGAATTCGGGTAACTGGAATCCGAGTCCACGATACTTTATGTATGGCGATGCAATTGCCAAGAATTATTTTACAATCCAATATAATGGTGATGGACTCGAAGGGATCCAAAATGGAGATTTTACATTTCAATACAATGTAGAGAATTTTGGAGATTGGACCAAGTACTATAAAGCGATTACGATGAGCAATATCATTATTAATCGAGTTCCTAAGGTGGCGGACGATTTACTGACCGATGTGACCAATCCAACGAAGTTCAAAAATGAGATGCTTGGAGAGGCTTATTTTTTACGGGCGTTCACTTATTTTATGATGCTACGCGTGTGGGGAGACGTGCCCGTGGTAACGGAAGAATACGACGGCCCTATTTCTGCTCCAGAATTAGCACGGAGTACCAAAAAAGAGGTTATGGCGCAGATCGAGAAGGATGCACTGCAGGCACATGAATTGTTGCCTTGGCAATATTCACTTGTTGGGAACGCCAAAGTCACAGCCAATAAAGGCGCGGTGAATGCATTGTTAGCTCATTTCTACCTTTGGAAGGCAACAATGAGTGATGTCAATTCAAACCAACCTGATCTCGAAACGGTAGACAAAGCAGATAAAGCCATCGATGAAATCTTAAATAATGGTATGTATTCATTGACCGACACATCTAATTATTATAAGACTTTCGAAGGACTTTCGAGTGAAGGTATTTTTGAAATTGCAATGAGTGAAAATACACGCGAAGGAACCAATCAACATATTGCCAATATGTTTTTGAGAACTGCGCAGCTGGCAACTTCTGGAACAAATTCGAGGTGTTATGTCAATGCAGATTATCTGACAAATCATTTTTATAAAATAGACCAGGTTTGGGACTGGTATTGGAATACAAGTTTGCAGCAGTGGGAGTGGAAGGCGATGCCTTCACAGGTCTTCGACGATAGTGATATTCGTTGTAGACGTAATTTTACCGATCTAAACAGTGATAAACCTACTTGCGTAAAATATCAAAGTGTTGTCTACCGTAATCCCTCACAAAAGCAAGATGCTTATGTTAGCAATAATCTGATTGTCTTTAGGTTAGCGGATATGCGCTTGTTGAAAGCCGAAATTGCACTTTATAGAAATCAAGTTTCCAAAGCAATAGACATCATCAATGAATTTAGAAAAAGGAATGGCGCCGATGAATCTGCCTTCGTGGATAATACATCGAGTAAAGACGATGTCATGTACGAATATATTATTGAAAGAGGAAAAGAACTTTATCTCGAAGGGCATATTTTTTATGATCTATTGCGAACAAGGCAATACAGCAATTTTGTTCCATGGCTCTCGGAGTCCCGCTTCCGTCAGGAAGGATTCTATTGGCCAATTAATCCAGCCCTATTCAAAAATAATAACAAGTTGACACAGACCTCATACTGGAGAGGAAAGGTTTAAGCACTAAAAAAAGAATTATGAAAAAGATAACAGGATTGTTTGCGTCAATATTAATTTTTCTTTTCGCATGTAAGAAGGATAATTATAAAGTCGATGGTGGAAAGAGCGATGCCAACGTGAACCAGACAACTTATGATTTTTTGAAGCAGCATGGTAGCTTTGATTCGTTGGTTAAGATTATAGACCGTGCCGGTATTAAAGATATTGTGAATTCAGATGTCACGTTCTTTGCAACGAGCGATTATGGCGTACGGGATTATGTAGCCGCCAAAAAACAACAAAGGATCATTGAGGTGGGAAACGAAAATATTCAGTTCGGGATCAATAACATCCCAGTCAAAGAATTACGTGATTCGATGATGATCTACCTATTCGATGGAAAGATCACACGAGAAAATCTCAGCCCTGACAACAAATATTTTGTAAGCAAGCTTGGTGCAATTCCCAATGTCAGGTTCAATATCAAATTGCGCAGAACACGTGACTACAGCGATTATCTGGATTATGTAGATTATCTCAATTTCACAAAGGTGATCGGTACTCTTGATGCTGAGGAACCCGATTATAATGCGATTCCAAAAGATCAACTTGATAAATCCTATGATTGTCAAACCTCGGGAATTAGGACGACGACAGGTGTATTGCATGTATTGCAAAACACACATCGTTTATTTTTTAACGCCGGAAAAATGGCTGATTAGAAACTGATATGAAAACGAATTTAAAAATTTTATATAGCTTGCTATTTGCTTTTGCGCTGACTTCTGGCTGCAAGAAAATTGAAAACGGCTTTTTGAGCGAAGGTATACGATATAAAGATAATACCATCTTTTGCAAACGTGGAATGTCCCTAACGATGTCTGACCGTATTAATACAGATGGTTCTACGCCCCCCTATACATTCGAATTGTTAAACTTAAACGATGAAGCAACAGGTCAGCCCGCACCGGATGTCTTTTTTAAAGAATTTGACATTCTAACCTTTAAGCCTGGTTTAGTGTTCAATGCCGAGACAGATACCACGGTCGAACTACTCAATAAAAAGAGAGAAACAGTAAAGAAAGCCCCGATGGAATTTAATACAGTCAGTGGACAGCTGGTTTTTAATCGAGCTTCTGCCAATCTACCTTTAGGGCGTTTTAATTTTGATGTCAAAATGACCAACCCTAGAGGAGAGCGTGTATTCCCTAAATTGGCAACTATCGAGATTGTAGAACCTACGATTGATGATATGTTTAAAGTAACCTATCAAGCGGCAAGTGGATCGAGCGCTGCAGAAGTTTTTACCGGAATTACAGCCCCAAAGGTGACTTGTACAAAAATTTCAAACGATGGCGCTCGTGTTATCCTAAAGATCGTCGATAAAAATGGAAATGCATTCAATCCTAAAAATGGAGAAGTGATCAACCGGGGGGATCGACCGATGTTTGAATCTCATGTGAAGTTTAATCCAGTCCAAGTGACAGATAATTCGTTGATCTGTGATTTTGAGGTTGCACCTTTTCCGCTTGCTAAATTAATTGGAAAAGATGGAACAGATTGGGGTTTTCTCAATTACTATCGCATCCCCATGAAGTATGCCCAAATCGACGGCTTAAGTGCTAATAATGTCAACCCTGTTTTTGGATTCCAGCTATTGATGGAAGGTACTTATGAGGTTCAGGTAAAACTGCCAACGGTAACGCGTATTACACAATAAAGATTAGGGGAGCATAGTAAGTTCCCCACACTTTATTAAACCCAGATCTATATTAAACTTAGATGCCCACAGTGCGAAAATTAACCAATTATGAGCAAATTTTGACATTTTATTAGATGTGCGATTGACATTTCTCAATATGTTACGCTTGTTGTCTATATTTAGTAAAACCAATGTTGAGTAACCTAATACTAACATGCTATGAAAACGTTACAATTTAATATTCCTGTAATTAAAGGACAAAGCATCACTGTCCAGGAGGATATCTCGGAATCGTTCTATCCACATTTGCATCGTCATCAAGAAGCCCAGTTAATGTGGATTACGAAAGGAAAAGGTGTGTTGCTTGTGGATGAAACCCTCCATCCCTTTAAGGAAAACGATATATTTTTCATCGCTGCTCACCAAGCACATGTATTTAAATCTGTATCCGAGGATAAGGCTGGTGATGCCGCTAGATCCATTTCGATCTTTTTTGATCCGGAAGGGAGGTTGAAACAACTTTTTATGTTGGGTGAATTTGAATCCTTGGAGCAATTTTTAAGTCAGGATTCCAGGGGATTTAAGATTCCGGAGGTGGATTTCGACATGGTATCTAAGCGTATGCTGTTATTAAAACAATCGGAAAAGATCGATAAAATGATGCATTTCTTCTATTTGCTCCGGACACTAGCCCAAATTTCAAAGAGAACAGATGCGCTCTGTCCCGAACCGATGGAGACTGTAGTCGTTTCCACTGGAAAAAATAACCGCATAGAGAAGGTTTGTCATTATATCAATACACATTTTAAACATGGGCTTACTTTAGAAAGTGTAGCAGAAAGAGCACATTTGTCGCCACAGGCATTCTGCCGTTATTTCAAAAAACACTGTGGAATCACCTTAGTTGGTTATCTAAACCGGATACGAATTAATGAAGTTTGTAGTCAATTGGGAAAAGATCCTTTACATTTGGAAAATATCTCATTTATTGCTTACAACTGCGGCTTCAATAGCATTACAAATTTTAACCGCGTATTTAAACAGATTATCGGCTGCACACCGAAAGAATATATTTTGCGCTATGATCAGCGCTATACAGAAAATACAATTGTTTCATATGTTTAGTTTAAGGCCACGTCGTGAGACGTGGCTTTTATGTGGAGAGATTTAGTACGATCAGAAATCCTAATATTCCTAATTTTTGAAGCATCCTAATTTTTGAAGCATAGTCTTCATAGATGGTTTTATATTTGATTAGTAACGTGTTGTTTGGAGTATAAAAGTAATATAGCTATTATCCGCTATAAATTTTATAAAAGCGTCATGTACTACCCTAAAACTAAAGAAAAACTTGTCTTATGCTAAGATCGATTGGAAAATCTATCTATAAATTCGTTAATAATAACGGAAAATCGAGGCCGTATTTAATATTAAAAAAAAATTGGCAATGGAAAATTATAGTCAAACTATCCAGTTGGGTGTAACAAAGGATCGGGTCTTTAAAGCACTAACCGATGAAATACCATTTTGGTGGACAGTCATGTTTGAGGGCTCTTCCAATAAGAAGGACGATAGATTTACAATTCGATTTGGAGATCTTATTTACAAAGTAATGCAAGTGGAAGACTTACATGAAAATGCAAAAGTTGTTTGGCATGTCGAAGATTCATTGATAGCCCTTCCCGGAATGAATAATCAAAAAGAATGGATTGGCACAACGATCGTTTGGGACATCACAGAAAAAGAAAAAGGGATTGTGTTGCAACTTGAACATATTGGCTTATCCCCTGAAATCGAATGCTATGATATTTGTACAGATGGATGGCGACAATTTGTGAAAAGTTTAGAAGCATATATTGAAACAGGTAAAGGGCAGCTGCGTTTCTTTGGTAATTTATCGACAATTTCATGGAGTGTGGATGAAAGTTGTTTGGCATAAAAATCATCATGAGGACTATGCCGCAAGACAATTGTCTGATCGTGATCCAAAAGTTTCTTTCGATTATACTCTGCTTTGACCAAATCAATCACTACTGTTCGGGTGATACAGAATATCTGGGATTCTATGCTGGAATCAATATTTTTGTCACGCATATTTTTCCAGAGTTTGATAAATACACGCTGCACAGTTTCTTCGGCTAGATAAGAAGATTTGGTTTTGTTGAGCGCATATTGGTATACTTTGGAACTCCATACGTCAAAGTATTCCTCAAATCTTCGGACAATAGACGCATAATTGATTTCCATAGTGTAGGCTTGGAATAAATGAATTTAGCGATAATGCGCTTTCGCTCCAAGTTTTTTAAAAAATATTTTGCCTCTTTTCTTAGTGGATGAGATTTGTTTTCTGAATGATCTTCGATGTACGGTTATAGACTCTCAATTGGGCGTTTCGTCTTGGTCGGATTGTATTAATACCCTTAGACTGTATTTATACCTCTTCTTGGGCGTTTTGATACGTATGTTTCGAATCTTGTATTTGGACTGGCACAAAGTTTGAATTTTACCCTGCTGTAATACATAAATTATTCACAATAACACATCGACGTATGAAAAAATTAATTCAAACACTGGGACTAGGTATGCTTATTTTAACAGTATTAGTAGGCTTTACATCATGTAGCAAAGATGATGATCCGGCTGATAACGATCTTTTTGTTGGAAAATATGAAGGCACTATTGGCTTTGATGACATGAACAACAATGATAACGATGTTGCCTCGGGAGAAGGAACGGTTACTGTAACAAAAGTTGGCGATACCTATAATTTTGCTTTTGGAAATGGCATTCCTAATCTCAATGGAGTAGATTTTGAAAAAAAGGATAACGTCTTAGTTAATATCGGCTCAGCAGGTACGGGATTTATCCGTATTGATGCCGGTAAATTGACAATTGGTTATACAAAAGACGGCAAGGCATGGACGGCCAATTGTAATCGGAAATAGTCCTGCGAAAAATAGAAAGCGCCTGTTTGCCAGGTGAATGTTGTGAGTTTAACATTTTATAACATTATTTTCTAAACGATTTGCGGAGCGATACTGTTCTATTAACAAACAATAAAACGAAAGTAATTATGAGCGAATTAACATGGAAAGGCCGTTGGAACGAAATCAAAGGCAAGGTAAAACAACAATATGCAGACCTTACCGACGATGATCTATTGTATGCTGAGGGCAAAGAAGACGAATTGGTAGGTAAGCTTCAAAAGAAGACCGGTAAAACACAGGATGAGGTAAATAAGTGGTTGAACGATTTGTAGGTTTAGTATTGTGTGATAAAAAGCGGATAACAGCATTGTTATCCGCTTTTTTAATTTGATAACAATTTCCTCAATGAACTTTTATGCTTGTTGAATTCCTATTGCCTTGTACGGATTGTTTTCGTTACAAATCATCAACAGCGCAATACCTTTTATTTTTTGTTAAAATTGAATCGTCGCGCAATACTAAATCCCCAGCGAAATTGCCCTTTGCCCCATGAGCTATTTGTTTCGCTGATAAACTGAGATTCTTGTATTGCGGTCGCATTGGTAAAATTGAGGTGGAAGATATGGCCTCCGGTATCCATTTCTAGACCGACACCCAAAGCATTATAGTAACGTTGACCACCCACTTCTTCACGGTACTTCTTGTTCGATGCTTTTCGGAAAGGCAATGTATAGTCTGCGACTAGCGCAATTCGATTACTAACCTTAGCCCGCCCACCGATACCGATAGCGAATACATCATTTTGATCATTAAAAGCCGTATAATTTCGGTGAAGATAAGAAGGAACTACAACGAGCGAAAGATCTGAGCTGAATTTTCGGGCGATGATGAGCTGCGTTACATAACTCAATCGGTCATTGAAGTTCTCAAAGCTTGCTGCTGAAGACTTATCCGTACTAGCTTCCATCGCGGATAGGGTAGTGCTTCCAAAAAAAGCTACGGAAACAGGTATGCTATTGTCGACCGTTTGTTCGATAAATCGGTATTTCACATTACCCTCAAATAGCTGCCGAGCAGCCGTTGCGCCCTTCGCGCGGGCGATTCCAATGTTCAGGTTATCGAATAAACCATAATCAAAACCTATTCGGATGTCGGTCGAATTATCGAGGCCAAAGAAATTTTTACCTCCACCCGCGCTGCCCGCGATATCGCCAAAGCGATGATCTACTCTAAAGTCCATTTCATTACGATGAATTGTTTCTGTGGTCTTGAGATTGATCAAATTGCCGGATTTAAAGGTCGCCGTGACTTTTTCATTTTTGGGTGCATCGATATGGATTAATTTATCGAGATCTTCCTGCGCAAATGACTTTGCGAAAGGAAAGCAAAGGAGTATAAGTAGTATTTTTCTCATTTGTAATGAATTCGTATTATGGTTTGTAGGTCGCATCAACGGTGATTTTGACTACTTCAGCAATTTTTTTTCCAACGATGGAAGGAATAGAAATTTTATGATCTGCAAGTTTGACCTGAAAATTTGCTACCGCCTTTATCGTGCCATCTGTAACAGTAAATGTTGCCTTTGTACTGTAAGGTTTAGTAACCCCATGGATTAGAAGTGTGCCTCTTACGTTCAGCGTATAGCTGCCATCCTTTGTTAATTTGTCCGCGTTGTCGACTTTGCCTTTAAATTCTGATAGGGGGTATTGATCACTTTCCATGTAATTTTCATTGAAATGCTCCTGCATGAGCTTTTTGTCAAATTGAAAAGATGTATTTTTTACCCGAAAGATGATATCTCCGGTTTGAAGGTTCATCGCCGAAGCGCCTAAGGTACTTTTGGCTTCGATGTCTTCCAATGGCGCATTACTAAAAAAGGTGATGCTGGTCTCTTTTGAAACAAAAGAAGCCTTTTGCTGCGCAAAGGTCGTCATAGCGATGAGCATCATGAAGAGCGCTATGTACATGTTGATTTTTTTCATATGCCTAACATTAGTTTTCAGGTGAATTCCTTTTGATCCATGCATCCAGCAGTTCTATTTCTTTTGCGGAGAGTGAGCTGCCTAGTGGCATGGATTTGGTCACCAGTACCGCATTATTAATCTTTGCAATATTGTCTTTGACGGAGATATAACCACTGAACGTCCATCGTCCACTTGCCGAACGTCCTGTCGCGTGGCACGAACTACATTTCGTTTCAAAGAGTGCTTTAGAAAAATTCGTGTAAGACACATTTAGTACCGTCACAGTTTCAGTGCCGTTATCCGGATTGTTCGTAAGTTCTTGCGCCTGCTTTTTGGTACAGGCGGAGAAGGAGAGAACTGTTAAGGTAAAGAAAAAAATGACTAGGTAACGATGTGCTCTGAGGCAAGGATTTACGGTTTTTAGATTTTGTGCCATAAGTTTGAATAGTTAGTTTTGGTTTAGTTAGCAGGGGCAACGGTAGAGTTGTCGTTTACGATTGGCCAAACGCCAACGCGTGGGAAACTTATCCCTTTATTATCTCCACGCTGTGTATCCTGGCCGAAGTAATATAAGGGCCATCCTTTGAACGTTAATTGTTTCTTTCCATAGACGGTAATGACAGCGATGTCAGCCGTACGAACAAGCGAAGGCAGAGCTCCAGTCTCTTTTTGAAAGATAGGCCAGATCGCATCATTACTGAAATCTGCAGCAGTATAATTGTTTTTGTTGAATTTGTCGGGTTTAAAGGCATACAACGTTCTGCCCTTATCATCGGTCAGGTAAATTGTTTTTCCGGTTCCTTCGGTATAGTCGCCTAAATAGTTTTTAGTATCGTGTCCGATAAGTTGCGCATTCGCAACCATGAGTAAATAATCAGGTTTGGCCACGTACCATATTTTATTGACAGCATCTCCTTTCACCTGACCGGATTGACTATCGCCTGCATAATTGTAAAGCGGCCAGCCCTTAAATGTGTTTTGTTTCGAGCCATCTTCACGTGTTATTTCACCGATCAGGCTTTTGTCAATTTTTAGGTCTGTGCTTGTTTCACTGCTGTAATAAACCGGCCAAGTGGTCAAACAATTACCGCTGCAGGTCGAAGCTCCTTTTGTATCATTCGAAAAGAAATAGAGTGTTTTACCGTCGGCATCGGTCAGAATATTACCAAATTGGGTATTGGCAGACATTTGCACGCCCTTGTTTTTATTTTCGACATTGCCAGGTTCACCATCGCTTTTTGAACATGCAGAAAACAATGTTAAGGTCAATAGACCACCTATAAAAGTTAATTTGACTTGTTTTTGGTTTGATTTCATAATGGTATGTTTTAAAATAATGTCTTGATATTACGATCAGGTCAGTGAAAAGGTTGCTTGGAAATTGAGTTGAAAAAAAATATTTTTTGGAGGCAACCTTTTCGATTATCCTCTCGTATAAGACTTAATACTATATTTATCAAAAGAAAGAAGCAATATCGAGTGGCGATAACAGAAGTTGACGAAAAATCTATCCATATTATTAAAGGATGTATTGATGAGGACCGCAGGGCTCAGAAAGATCTTTACACCATCTACTACGCTATGTCTTTAGGGATATGTCTGCGCTACGCTAATAACAGGGAAGATGCTATCAGTATTTTAAATGAAGGCTTTTTCAAGGTTTTTAAAAATATCAACAAATATGATTTTCAGAAGCCTTTTTCCATATGGATCAAAAAAATCATGACAAATACTGCAATTGATTTTTATCGGGCAAAGATTAAACAGGGCATCTTGGTAGATGTATCCATGTATGAGCATACCATTATTGAGGATGATAGCATCAGTCAAAAGTTAAACTATGAAGATTTATTAGCGATGGTACAGCAGCTTCCACCTGCCTACAGAACAGTGTTCAATCTCTATGCGATCGATGGTTATGGACACGAAGAAATTAGTGGCATGCTGGGAATTGCCATTGGAACATCAAAATCTAATCTGCATAAAGCACGTGGTAGACTGGCGGAAATGGTGGAAGTTCAAGGGGTAAAATTTGGTAAAACGGAGGAGAAAAGATGATGGAAAAGGATAAGAATAAGATTGATGAGCTATTTAGGTCGGGCTTAAGTGATGCTAACTTTGACTTTGATGAATCACATTGGCAAGATATAGAATCGCGATTGGACAATGAAAGGCGTGTAAAGAGACGAAAGATCGTCGTCTTAACGAGCTTGGCAGCTACACTTGCAGCAGTTTTAACGATCTTTTTTGTTTGGAATAGCGCGTTATTTAAAACCAATAATTTACCAGGTGAAATAAATACAGCCGGTATTTCGCCTGAAAAGGAGGTTCCGGAGAACAAAACTGTTCAACCTAAGGAGTATTCGCCAGACGAAACCAAACGGGATCAAGATTGGATTGCATTTCAGCCGAACAAACGTGCGAATAATGTGTTCCAGATTTCAAATGAAACCATCGTACTGCAAGATATCCGTTTGGAGAAGATAGCCGATGCAAATCCGATAATCGGGCAAGAAAGAAAACTAAATACTGTATTCACAATTCCAACCATGGAATATAACAATCAAAGATTGCCTCATTTCAACTTAAGAGAAGAACCGGTTGAAGGGACAGGGGAGCGTCTGGCAGCCATTTATCAGCCTAAAGAAAGTGTGGGATCCAATGCGCAGGAAAGAGAGCGGTCGGTTGTTAGTTTCTTGGCCGGGCCAGATCTGACAAGCGTGCGGGGGGCAGGTAAATCCTCCCTTAGTGAAAATATCGGTTTGGCCTATTCCTATCCCCTCACAAAAGCACTGCGTGTGTCTGTGGGTGCTACCTACGCTAAAAAGAATTATACGTCAGCGTATAAATTTTATGCGCCATCAAATCCACCGGAAATGGCACAATTGCCGAGCAATGTGAGCGCTGTATGTGATGTTCTTGATGTACCACTGACAGCGAGTTATACGGTTTTGAAAGGTAAAAAAGTGAAGTTCAATGTCAGTGCAGGACTTTCGAGCTATTTTATGCTAAAGGAAAAATATACCTTCGACTACGAAGGTGGAGGTAGCTATGGCGGATCTCAGAAAAGTGCCGTCTATGAAGTGAATGGAGAGAACCAGCATATCTTTGGTGTTGCCGATTTCTCGATCTCCATTGAGAAGAAAATTAACGATAAAATTAATATTGGCGTAAAACCTTTTGTTAAAATGCCTTTGACAGGGATAGGTTACGGAAATGTAGATCTGGAATCTAAAGGCGTTGTGTTTACCTTGGGAATGAGTTTGTAATGCGGAATCGCTCGGCTTTCGTTTGGGGCATGTTCGGTACAGCTTCGCATCAGGGAGCGCCTCTGGGCGTACTAATCTTCTATTTCATTTCTAATGTGCTGTTCGTATGTGAACAATTCGAATAATAACTGTTCGCATACGTACATTTCATTTTTTGAAGCAGATCCTAAATTAGGCTATAATGCGCTTCAGAAGGTATAAATGAACTAGAGGACCCTATGGTATGGTATTTGGCACGGAGCTAACAAAATTGATCTTATGTTCTTTATGCATTTTGAAGTTCAATTTTCATTTTAGTCATTCACTATAAATAAATATATAGGTTGTTTAGCTGCGTCGGGAGATGCGGCTTTTTTTGAGGGCAAAAAGCCTGATTTGACGAATTTGCCCCTTAAAATAAGAAGATTTTACCCCCCTTCCGTTGTAACGTTTTTGATAATATTGCAAGTGTCAATACGACATTTTATGGTGTTGGCAATATTAAATAACCAAGAGTGTTTGCCTGATTAGCTGAATACCCGCTCCAAATCATATAAAAAATAGGTGTAGGAAAAGTAAGCTGGCTAAAACTCAAAAACAGCTAAATAACCAAGTTTAATTATGATGAATTTACCAATCAAAAGTGGATTGTTTGATCCTTGAATTCCCAAAGAAACGCAATAATGCTACCTCATATTGCCGTACTACGCTTCATCAAAATATTTTAATTACTAAACAGTTTTACTTATGAAAAGAAAAATAGTATTCACACCGTGCTGGCTTTGTTGTATCTGCTTTTTACTTTTAAGCTTACAGCAGACTTATGCGCAGTCAATAACTGTACGGGGCCAGGTTACCGAAAATAATAGGCCACTGGCCGGAGTGACCGTCAAAAATATCGGTTCCACAGTGCAAGCACAAACAGATACACAGGGAAAATATACGATCAGTGCTGCCACAGTCACGGCATTAGAATTTACCTTTCTAGGTTATGCGAAACAGCGCTTTGAATTCAGTCAGCTCAAACAGATCAGCCAAGGGAACTACGAGCTTAACGTGCAACTTGATGCTTCCGAAGGAGATGTTTTGGATGAAGTGGTGGTGGTCGGTTTCGGTTCGCAGAAAAAAACAAACCTGACCGGTTCGGTTGCGGTGGTGGATGCCAAGCAACTAGAAAATAGGCCGGTAAGAAATGCGATCCAGGCACTGCAAGGACTGGCACCAGGACTAAATATTTCCCAAAACTCGGGAACGATGGAAACCAATCCATCCATTAATATCCGGGGGACGGGCACCATCGGAACCTCTTCTTCGGCACCACTGATTTTAATCGATGGTTCTGAAGGGTCTTTGGCGGCACTAAATCCACAGGATATTGAAAGCGTATCTGTATTAAAAGATGCTGGAGCGGCTTCAATTTACGGCTCTAGAGCTGCCTTTGGGGTTATTTTAGTTACTACAAAATCTGGAAAGGCTGGACGTACATCGGTAAATTATAATAATAGCTTTCGTATGAATGCCCCAACATTAATGCCGAAGATGATGGATTCTTATACATTTGCGCAATACTTTAATCAGGCCGAAGTCAACGCAGGTGGTTCACCACATTTCTCCGCGGAGCATCTGCAGCGCATCCTGGATTATCAAAACGGAAGCCTGAAAAATTCGACGATAGTCGATCCAAACAATAAATTGTATTGGGCTGAAGGATATGCCTATGGTAACGACAACAACGATTGGTTCGATGTCATGTATCGGGATCAGGCTTTTGCTCAGGAGCACAACCTAAGCCTCAATGGTGGAACCGAAAAAACAACTTATTACCTTTCAGGTAATATTATGAAACAACAAGGGTTGATGGCCTTCAATACGGATCATTACGACCGTTACGCTGTTGCTGCTAAAATCAATTCTAAAGTATCTGACATCTTTCAGGTAAATTACAACGCGCGATTGGTGCGTGAAGACTACGACCGTCCGGCTGCATTGACCAATAGTTTTTATGATGATTTAGGCAGACAGGGCTGGCCAACGCTGCCTCTGTATGATCCAAATGGATACTTGTTCAGTTCTCCCTCACCTGCACTTGCCATGAAAGAAGGCGGACAGGATAAATCAAGTAAGGATTACATTTACCAACAGTTACAACTCATCCTCGAACCTATTAAAGGATGGCGTACAACTGGTAATTTTAACTATAGAACCACAACTCAATTTCGTCATTGGGACTCGCAGCGTCTTTACAACCATGACGTGAATGGTGATCCGTATCTGTATAAAAACTCATCCAATGTGTACGAATTTGGTTTAAAGGAAAACTACTATAACATTAATATCTTTTCTGATTACGATAAGAGCTGGGGCGACCATCATGTTAAAGTTATGGTCGGTGGTCAGATTGAACACACGGCCTATCGCAATCTCGGTGTGCAACGCGACGGAATCATTATCCCGGATCAACCGGTATTGAATCTGACCTCCGGCACAGACATCAATGGAAAAGCAGTAGTGCCTTCTGTATCTGGCGAATATCAAAAATGGGCAACAGCGGGTTTCTTCGGCCGATTGAATTACAATTATGCAGAAAAATACCTATTGGAAGCTAATTTGCGTTATGACGGTTCATCACGCTTCCGCAGCGATAGCCGCTGGGGCTGGTTTCCTTCAGTTTCTGCAGGATGGAACATCGCCAAAGAAAACTTTATTGCAGAGTCGGCACCATTTATTAATATGCTGAAATTAAGAGCTTCCTACGGAGAACTGGGTAATCAAAATACCGATGTCTGGTATCCGACTTATGTCACGCAACCAACGGGTACAGCCAATGGCGCTTGGCTAATTAATAATGCTCGACCAAATTCTGCTTCGGCTCCAGGCTTGGTAAGTGCCTTATTGACCTGGGAATCCATCAATACCAAAAACTTAGGCGTCGATTTTGCTTTTTTAAATAGCCGACTTTCTGGGTCTTTTGAGGTCTTCGAACGGAAAACATTTAATATGGTCGGCCCAGCTCCACAGTTGCCTAATACATTAGGAACCCAGGTTCCTCAAACAAATAATACCGACTTAAAAACAAGAGGGTTTGAAGCTACACTGGGCTGGAATGACCGTACAGCCAGTGGTTTCGCATATGGAGCAAAGTTTCTCCTGTCGGATTATACCACAACAGTAACACGCTATCCAAACGCAATAGGGTCATTATCAAACTATCGGGAAGGCCAAAAGTTAGGTGAAATATGGGGATATCAAACCCTTGGTATCGCAAAGACAGAGGAACAGATGAGTCAACATCTGGCGAGCTTGCCCAATGGTGGACAAAATGCATTAGGAACACAATGGGGGGCAGGCGATATCATGTATGCGGATTTGAATGGCGACGGAAAAATAGATGGTGGAAGCAATACAGAGGCCGATCCTGGTGATCGTCGTGTGATTGGAAACAGCACGCCGCGTTACTCCTTTGGATTGAATCTGAATGCGGATTACAAAAATTTTGATTTTAGTGTTTTCATGCAAGGTGTCATGAAACGCGACTATTGGCAAGGTGGCTATTATTTTTGGGGAGCAACTTCAAAATGGTGGTCAACGGGCTTGGTCGATCATCTTGATTATTTCCGTACCGCAGACAATCCATTGGGCGAAAATCTTGATGCGTATTACGCACGTCCTGTTTTTGGAACCTCCAAAAATCAACAGACGCAGACGCGCTTTTTGCAAAATGCAGCCTATATCCGCATAAAAAATATTCAGCTAGGCTATACCTTACCGAAAGAAACAACCAAACGTTTTGGTGTGGAGCGTCTACGCGTATACGTTTCCGGAGAAAATATCTGGACCGGCTCAAGTGTAGCGGGAATGTTTGATCCCGAAACTATTGATGGCGGAAGCAACGGAACGGTTTATCCATTGACAAAAGTATGGTCTGCAGGTTTAAGTGTTACATTTTAAGTCGATTCATTATGAAATTCAATAGTACTATTTTTAGATTGATGCAATTGGGCCTTGTCGCTTTGGTAGGCCTAGCTTCCTGCAATAAATATTTGGATATTGCACCCCCTTCGTCCATCATACCTGAAGCGTATCTGGATGAGGAATCACAACTTGCTGCTTATACCGTAAATCAATATGCTGGACTGTTTCCTTCGCATGGCAACTGGTCCTTTGGCACGTTCGGCATCGACGGAAATACAGACAATATGGCTACTCCAACACTCGATAATAAGTTTATTCCAGGCCAATGGCGCGTTGGATCGAACGGCGGTGACTGGGATTTTTCAAGTATTTATCAGATGAATTATTTTATCAATACGGTGGTTCCCAAATGGAAGGAAAATCGTATTCTCGGAAATTCCAGTAACATAGCACATTATATCGGTGAAGCCTATTTTTTACGGGCTTATGTTTACTTTGGGAAATTGCAGGCCTTGGGCGATTTTCCGATTATTCGCAATGTGATGTCGGATAAGGATAAGAGTATTTTAGTGGAAGCGAGCAAGCGTTCACCAAGAAATGAAGTCGCGCGTTTTATACTTTCAGACTTGGATTCGGCCATTACCTTGCTGAACCAAAGTTCTCCCGATGGCAAGAAACAGCGGATCTCAAAAAATGTAGCCCAGCTGTTCAAGTCCCGAGTAGCTTTGTACGAAGGTACCTGGCTCAAATACTTTAGCGGAACCGCATTCGTCCCTAAAGGACCAGGATGGCCTGGTGCGGCAAAATCATACAATAGCAATTATGCATTTCCGACGGGAAGTATTGCCGGAGAGATCGACTACTTTTTAACGCAGGCCATGGAATCGGCAGCTGCGGTTGCTGACAATGTGCCGCTGGTGAGCAACACCGGAATAATAGAATCTGCCAACAATGAGAATCCTTACTTCAGTATGTTTGGTGCCGTGGATATGTCCAGCTATGGCGAAGTACTTTTGTGGCGACAATACAACCAGAGTTTGGTGACACACAATGTACCGGTATATGCACAGCGTGGCAATTATGCGGTTGGTTTGACACGCGGCCTTGTTGAAAGCTTCCTGATGTCCAATGGACTGCCTATTTACGCTTCCGGCAGTGGTTATGCGGGCGATGATTACATCGCAGATGTTCGGAAAAATCGCGATGGTCGTTTACAATTGTTTTTAAAAGAGCCCGGCCAAAAGAATGTATTGGTCAATATTGGACAAGGTACGCACTATACCCTTATTGAACCCACACCGACTGTTTACGATACCGATTGGGAAAGACGTTATACAACGGGGTATACTATACGTAAAGGTATTTCATACGACGGTTTACAAACGCTAAACGGACAGGGATTTACGGGTAGTATTACCTTCCGAGCTACCGAAGCTTACTTCAATTATATGGAGGCCTGTTTCGAAAAGAATCAAAATTTAGATACGAAGGCGCAGGCCTATTGGCGCTCATTGCGTACACGTGCTAAGGTCGACCAAGATTTCAATGCAACCATTGCTGCAACACAAATGGAGAAAGAGAAGAAAGATTGGGGCGCGTATTCTGCAGGACAGTTTGTGTCACCTACATTGTACAATATACGTCGCGAACGCAGAAGCGAACTCATGGCGGAAGGTCTACGTTGGATGGATCTCAAGCGCTGGCGTGCGATGGACCAGCTGATTACAACAGCAGACCATTTTGAAGGCTTTAAACTCTGGGGGCCGATGAAAGATTGGTACAAACCCGAACAGCTGATTTATGGCGCTACCAATGATAAATCTGTCGTTTCAGATCCTGCACGGAGTGAATACCTCAGACCATTGGAGGTCCGAAGCAATGCCCTGTCTTATACTGGGGTGAAATTTGCCATGGCGCATTATCTTGCACCTATTGCCGTCGAGCATTTCCAGTTGGCTTCGGATGATGGAACAGCAGAAAATTCCGTTATTTATCAGAATCCAGGATGGTCACTGATCAGTGGAACTGCCCCAACCGGCTTGTAGAAATATAAAAAGGGATATGTGTCATCTCATTATTACACAAATACGAATATATCCCTCTTTTTGACTCAATATCCCCCTTGACTACGTAGGAAAAGGGGGATATTTTTGTTTACTGATCATCACGAGCAGTTAACTCAAAGAAACTTAAACTAAATCATGAAAAAACTTTTATCTGTCTGTCTTAGTTTGCTGTCAAGTTGTTTTATCGCCTATAGTCAACAGCCCATCCTACCGCAGTATAAATTGGTCTGGTCGGATGAATTTGATTATAATGGTGCACCCGACACGACTAAATGGAGTTACGAAGAAGGTTTCAAACGCAACCGGGAAGAGCAGTGGTATCAAAAGGAAAACGCTTCCTGTCGTAATGGCCTGTTGGTTATTGAAGCAAAAAAAGAACAACGTAATCATCCGGGTTTTATTCAGGGCAGCTCTGATTGGATTGCCAGCCGTAAAAAGATAACCTATACTTCGGCTTCGATAAATACTTTAGGAAAGCAGCACTGGAAATACGGAATTTTTGAAATCCGCGCGCGTATCCCTGTTGGAGAGGGCCTTTGGCCCGCATTCTGGACTTTAGGCACGAGCAAGGAATGGCCATCCAATGGTGAAATAGATATCATGGAATATTATCGCGGCAATATATTAGCCAATATCGCAACTGGCACTGACCAACGGTGGAAAGCACATTGGTTCGGTAAGACAAAAGCAGTCAAAGATCTTGGCGGAAAGGCTTGGGCAGATCAATTTCATATCTGGCGCATGGTTTGGGATGAAGATGCCATTACGCTTTATGTGGATGATATGGAAATGCTTCACGTCCCTATGGATCAATTGGTCAATCGGGACGGTACAGGATTCAATCCATTTACCCAACCACATTATCTCCTGTTAAATTTGGCCCTCGGTGGAATAAACGGTGGCACGATAGCTGATAAATTACTTCCCGCTAAATATGAAATTGATTATATCCGGGTCTATCAAAAAGTAGAACGTGCTGAAATGAATAGCTTTACGCCAGGGGAAATATGGAAAGACCAATCCGGTGATGTGATCAATGCCCATGGCGGCGGCGTACTTCATCAAAATGGAAAATATTATTGGTATGGTGAGAAACGTGGCGGAACGACATCCCAGGGCGTCAATGTGTACTCATCCAATGATTTGTATAACTGGAAGTTTGAAGGATTGGCTCTCACACCTAGCGCAGATTCTACAAGCGATATTGCCTGGGGCTGTATTATGGAACGGCCAAAGGTTATCTATCATGAGCAGCTGAAGAAATATGTGATGTGGTTCCATCTTGAGTTGAAAGGGCAAGGCTATGCAGCAGCCAGGGCCGCCGTTGCTACCAGTGACTCTCCGCTTGGGCCGTTTCAGTTTGTCCACAGCTTCCGGCCAAATAACAATATGTCACGTGATATGGGTTTATTTGTAGACATCGATGGCAGGGCTTACCAAATCTATTCATCGGACGAAAACTATGCCTTACGCCTGGTTCAATTAACCGATGATTACCTGCATGTGACAGCAAAAGATTCCTTACTCTTCCGGAATCATAGGGAAGCCCCGGCTTTATTCAAGCATAAAGATCAGTATTATCTGATCACCAGCGGATGCACCGGCTGGGCTCCAAATCGTGCAGAGCTCCATGTCGCTAAGAGTCTTTTTGGCCCCTGGAAATCCCTAGGGGATCCAATGCAAGGGCCAAATTCGGCTTTGACTTATGGCGGTCAATCCACATTTATTCTTCCTGTCGCAGGAAAAACAGATGCCTTTATCTTTATGGCCGACCGCTGGAACCCCAAAGATCTTATGGATAGCAGATATATCTGGCTACCGGTAGATCTCCAGAATGAAAAAGTACAGATAAATTGGAAGGATCAATGGGATTTAAGTGTATTTCACTAGGCCTGCCGTATGGCCGTATTTAACCTACATTCTGTGAAACAAACCACTCTTTTTTGAATTGATTTCTTAATCGCTAAATAATAAAACATGCAGTTTGTGAATAAATTGGTGCTTATTCTACTCTATAGTTTGATATTCAATTTTGGACATGCGCAGTCCAGTGTTACCTTGACACATGGATCGCGTAAAATGCAACAGCTAGATACTCTTGTCCGAAAAGGAATCCCTTGGTTGGATGAAACGATAACCGAAGAAAACCGGCTGCCCATGCATACCGATTTTGTGACCTTTCCGAATACGTCTCAGATCGTCAATAGCGATTGGCGTGAATCTTCCGCTTATTTAAGTTTGAATGGTCCCTGGAAATTTAAATGGGCAGATAGTCCGTCAAAATTACCGGCCAATTTTGAATCGTTGACTTATGATGATCATCTTTGGGCTAATTTTCAGGTGCCTGCAAACTGGGAACTCAATGGATACGGTTTCCCGATGTATACGACCTCCGGTTTTGAATTCACTTATTTGATCGGAAAACCAAATCCACCAATTGTGCCGATGGATTTCAACCCCACGGCTGTGTACCGCCGAGAGGTAGTCATTCCTGAGGATTGGCAGGGCAAACCTATTATCCTCCATATTGGGGCTGCCAAATCAAATCTATCTGTTTGGGTAAATGGTCAATATGTGGGGTATGGGGAGGATAGCAAATTACCTTCCGAGTTTGATGTAACAAGATATTTGAGAAAAGGAAAAAATCTAATCACAATGCGCGTCATGCGTTGGGGAGTTGCAAATTATTTGGAGGATCAGGACATGTGGCGCCTCAGTGGAATCACACGAGACTGTTATCTGCTGGCACGGCAACCGATATATCTACGTGATATTCAGTTGGCACCGACCCTCAACGATTCTTTTGATGAAGGACAGCTAAATACTAAGCTGATTTTTAACCAGAGCAGTCAAGATGAGTTAAGAGCAGAGGTTTCATTACATAGAAATGGTCGTCTTGTGTCAGTTAAAACTGTTAAAGTCTCGGGACAAGAGATGGATATTGCACAGACCATAGAGCGTCCTGCACTATGGTCGGCCGAAATGCCAAATTTATACCAGGTGACTGTTAAGCTAATAGACCACGAGGGTAAACTCAGCGAGGTCGTTCCCCAGCAAGTGGGCTTCCGTCGGGTTGAGATCAAAGAAGGTCAGTTGCACGTGAATGGACAGCCTATACTTATCAAGGGAATAAACAGGCACGAAACAGATCCTGTAACAGGGCATGTGATCTCCAAAGAAAATATGTTGCGTGATGTACAGCTCATGAAAAAGTTCAATATCAATGCTGTCCGTACCAGCCACTATCCCAATGCCGAATATTGGTTGCAACTCTGTGATCAATATGGATTGTATGTGATTGATGAGGCTAATATCGAATCTCATGGCATGGGCTATGATCTGTCTTATACGATGGCCAATAGGCCGACCTGGGAAAAGGCACATGTTGCCCGTGTTGAACGTCTTATTCAGCGCGACCGGAATCATCCCAGCGTAATTATTTGGAGCATGGGCAACGAAGCTGGAAATGGCTACAATTTCTATCGGGCCTACCTCCGGATGAAAGAGCTCGATAAAAGTCGCCCTGTACAATACGAAAGGGCTGTGAATAATTATGGGGAATTAAGATTTGATTGGAATACCGATCTGATTGTTCCCATGTATGCAAGCCCATCGGCGATGGAAAATTATGCAGCGCGCAATCCTAAGCCCCAAAGGCCCTTTATTCAATGTGAGTATGCCCATGCCATGGGAAATTCATTAGGAAATTTTAAGGATTATTGGGACATCATTCGGGCAAATAAAGGAATATTCCAAGGCGGATATATCTGGGATTTTGTGGACCAATGTTTTATTAAAATCAACGCTAAAGGCGATACGGTTTATACCTATGGTGGAGACTATGAGCCTAAGGAAGCCATAACGGACTGGAATTATGCTTCCAAAGGCATTTTTTATGCTAATAGGACACCCTATCCGCATGCCTGGGAAATGAAGAAAGTATATCAAGATATCCATAGCAGCCTAATGAAGGAGAAAAAGATACAGGTTTACAATGAACGTTTTTTTACCGGACTTGACAATGTTGAACTTCAATGGGAGCTTATTGTTGATGGAAAGAAAGCCCAATCTGGTTTAATCAGTCACTTGAATGTGTTGCCGCAACAATATGGTGTGCTGTCTATCCCTTATCAAACAGATGCACGTGGGGAGAAATTTCTGAATCTGACTTATCGATTGAAAAAAGCCGAACCCTTACTTCCTATGGGGCATATTATTGCAACCGAACAGTTGTCTTTAGGTGGTGTTTTTCAACCTAAGACAACCATTGTGGCACAGGGGAAAATCAAGACTGAGCGAAAAGATGGAAATCTGATTATCTCGGCAAAACAGCTGCAGATGGAGTTTGACCTTAAATCAGGATGGCTGACCAGATATCATTACAAAGGACGGGATTTAATGGATGAGCATGCTTTATTTAAGACTAATTATTGGCGTGCACCGAATGATAACGATTTCGGTGCAAATACACCTGAAAAACTGAAATCTTGGAAACAGGTTACGGATTCTATTGAATTACTTGAAATTAGATCCGAATTAATCGATAGCCTGGTCTATGTCTATGCGGCCTACAAAATGCCTCAGGTATATGGACAGTTAGCAATGAAATACTGCATTAATCAACGGGGTGAAATGCGCGTTTCTCAATCATTCACGGCTGACACCACAAAAAAGGTTGCTGTTCTGCCACGTTTCGGCATGCAATGGATCATGCCTGCTGGCTTTGAGGCCATTAATTACTACGGTAGGGGACCACAGGAGAATTACATCGACCGTAATTTTGCATCGCATGTCGGAATTTATAAACAGACCGTCGATCAACAGTATTTTCCTTATGTAATGCCACAGGAGACAGGTAATAAGACCGATGTCAGGTGGATGGAAATAAGAAATAAGCAAGGTGAGGGATTGTTTTTTACGGCAGATTCTACTTTCAGTATGAGCGCTTTGCATTATTTTGATAAGGATTTGGACGACGGTCCCAAGCGACAACAACGCCATGCCGCTGACCTTGTCAAAAGGAAACAAACGCAAGTTAATATTGACCTCAGACAAATGGGCGTAGGCGGAATCAATAGCTGGGGAGCATGGCCGCTTCACGAATATACATTGCCGTACAAAGATTATTCATTCTCCTTCGTTTTAAAACCAGTCGAATAATTATAGCGTCCTGTACAACAGAAAGAGCTCGTGATTGTTGTACAGGACTTATTTTACTTTTTAACAATTCAGACTAAGGCCGGTCTACATGGAATTCATTCTGAAATGCTTTTCGGTACTTTTTGACATAGTCGGATGGTGTATCGCCAAACAATTTGTTGAATTGTTGTCTAAAGTAGCGCTGATCGTAAAAACCTGTTAAGTTAGCTACTTCATTAATTTTCGAATCTGTCAAAATAAGCATTTCTGCTGCTTTTTTGAGTCGTACCGACCTGATAAATTCATTGATCGATTTGCCTGAAATTGTTTTAATTTTTTTATAAAGTGACGAATGACTCATCCCCGTTTTTTCGGCAAGGCTTATTACAGTCAATTCTTCCAGTAGGTTCTCTTCAATAATCTCAATGCACCGTTCTATGAATAGCTTGTCTGTGATCGATATCTTTAGCTCATTCGACTGTAATGTGATAGCGTTAAGGAAAAAGTCCTGAAGGTTCTTTTTGTTCTGCAGTAATGTCTTGACCCGAAGCAACAATATTTCCGAATCAAATGGCTTGTGGATATAATCATCGGCACCATATTGAATTCCGGCTAACTTCGTGCCGTCGGAAGTACTTGAAGTAAGCAGGATGATTTGAATATGGTTGAGCGTAGCATTAGATTTTACGGCTTTGCAGAGTGACAATCCATCCATCTCTTCCATGATAATATCACTTATGACCAGATCAGGTTGTTTTTCGTTGATCATAGCTAATGCCTGAACGCCATTACGGGCACCATAGACCGTATATTCTACCTTAAAAATGTCGGTAAGATAGCTGCGGATCGCATCGTCGTCGTCAACCAATAAGATACTGAATTTTTTGCTTGATATGGCCGTTGGAAATGTGGGAGCTGTTTCTGTCACCACTTGTGCATCGTATAGCATTTGAATCCCCGACTCGTTGCGGTGCGCTACATCTGCCAATGGTTCTTCGGCCGGCATTTGTTGTGCCACGATAGGCAAAACGAGGTCGAATGTTGTTCCCGCTGTTGTTGAACTCGTATAACTTATTTTTCCGGCGTGCATTTCAACAAAAGTTTTGACCAGATACATGCCGATCCCGAATCCCGTTTGTTTTTTGGGGCCAGTCAGTGGATCCGAAAAATATTTGTCGAATATTCTATCGCCAAGATGTTCGGGGATACCTTTTCCCGAATCCTTGATCTGAATGGTTAATTCCCTACCCTGTTGCGATAGAGCAATATGAATAGCGCCATCGGAAGGCGTAAATTTAAAGGCATTTGATATTAGATTGCATAAGATGATCTCAATTTTTTCTTTGTCGGCATTGACAAAGACCGGATCGGAATTTTCCTGGAACTGATAATTTATCTTTTGTAATTTTGCCTGGGCAGCGAAATATAGAAATATTTCTTTCATAAAGCTTTGACAGTCGAAAATGCTGGTTTTGAGCTGTTCGGCACCGTCCTCTGTTTTTCTAAATACAAGCAGCTGGTCCACCAAGCTCAAAAGCCTTTTGGCGTTCCTATGTACTACCTGAAGGGAAGCCCTGTCTTCAGACTCTTTATTGGTCTTCAGCAGATCTTTAATCGGATTAATAATTAGGGTCAGCGGTGTTCTAAATTCATGCGATATATTGGTAAAAAATGCGTGCCTCTTTTCATTGAGTTCTCTTTCCTTTTGGATGGTGAATTTTGAAAGCTGTATTTCATAATTTAAAGCGATTTGCCTCCTCCGATAGCGCAGATACCATAGCCCCGTATAGATCATAGCCAGCGTGTAAAGCAGGTAAGCCCACCAGCTTCTATACCAAGGCGGGAGAATTTGAATCTCGAGCTTAATCTGCTTATTTGTCCAATTGCCTTCCGAGTCGGTCGATTGAATAAGCAGGGTATAATTTCCTTCATGCAGGCCGTTGTAATTGATAGATCGGGTAGACCCGGCATCGTTCCATTGCTTGTCTAAACCTTCCAAGCGGTATCTATATTTTATCTTTTGTGGCGAATCAAACTCCAAGGCGGCAAACTCCAGCGAAAAAGTAGATTGATTGTAGGGAAGGGTCAATTTGTGAATAGTATTATCTTTTCCAATATCGACCCGGTCGCTCAGTTCGGCAATCTTTTTATTGTTAATTTTAAGACTTGTGATTGCTAAGGCAGGTTCATAAATTTTCAGTTTGATACTATCTGCATCAAAGATGTTAAAACCGTTGTTTCCTCCGAAAAGAAGATGGCCATCTTTGAGCTTAAATGCTGCTCCATAAGAAAACTCGTTGCTTTGAAGCCCATCCGTTTCTTCGTATCGTACAATTTTTTTAGTGGAAGGATCGAACTTCGAGAGGCCATTAAAGGTACTTAACCATAGTTTCCCGGTTTTATCTTCCAAAATATTAAGTACGGCATTGTTACTCAAACCTTCATTTGTGGAATAATTTTCGACAATCTTTTTTGATTTGCTATCAAATGCCAAGAGCCCTTTACCTTCTGTTCCTAACCAAAGTCTGTTATTTTTTCCGAGCCGAATGGCACGAACAGGTTTTCCGATTAAATACCTGGCGCTTTTTCGTGTCTTCTTGTTTAGCTGTATGATCTCATTGTAATTCCCCATCCAGATATTACCTTGTTTATCGTCAATCATGCAATTGATATCATAGATGTCTTCGCTGAAGACTTCAAATTGGTCGCTTGTCGGATTATATGTATATACTCTTCCCTCAGAAAATGTCGCTGCCCAGATCTTCTCATCCTGATCCTTAAAAAGTAATTGTACACTGTTATTTACGACCCCATTTGGCGTCCTGCAAACATAATATTTTAAAGCCGAACCTTTTGCATAACGCGCAATGCCCCTTTCGGTTGCGATCCATAGATCTCCGTTAGTTCCGGTCAAAAGATGGTTTATCGTATTGTCTGGCAATTGCTGTGGCCCTTTTTGAAAAGATTGAACCTGATTGGTCTTGTTATCCCATACATAAAGGCCATCACCTTCGGTACCAATCCAGATCTTGTTATCATACTCAACGAAAGAACGTACAAATTTGTGCGCTAAGTTAAATCCCGCATAATGTTTCTGCTGTAAATAATTAAATTTATAGCCATTGTTATCAATGGTCTCAATGCCGCCCTTTCCGGTGCCAATCCATATTTTACGCTGGGAGTCTATGTAAACCGTATAAATGGTTTTGCTATTCAGTGAAAATTGTACGGGCTGTAGAACATTTTTATTTGCTGCTTTTCCATGAGATAGGTTAAGTATAAAAATGCCATTGTTTTGGGTGGCTAACCAAAGTTTGTTTTGCCCCTCCAGCGTCAGCATGTTGATCTGGCTCGATTTAAGCTCCTGTGGATACAAGGACGAAAGCATATGGTCTTTGATTTTCCAAACAAATAGCCCCTCGTAATTACCAATAAAGAGTTCACCGCTGTTTGTGCTAGCCATACAGGTTGCACTCGTAATAGCCTTCGATACAAGATTCAACTGCTGAGTTTTTTTGTCGAAAGCATATAAACCGCGTCCCTCTATAAAAACCCATACCATGCCGGTCGCGTCAATGTGCGTGGCCGATACGTGGTAGTATAAGGTGGATAGGTTCGATTTATAATCTTTAAAAGCAATTTGTATGGCATATGCTTCTTGATGACTTTTGTAAAATAGCCCCCAGCCGTTTGTGCCGATATAAATATTATTATCACTATCGATTTGAATGGATTTCGTATCGGCATTGAGATGATATGACCGTTTTGATTTTTGGTCTATATAATTTAAACGCGTGAAAGTATCAAAATTTCGGTCGTAGACTCCAATTCCTTGACCAGTTCCTATCCATAATTTTTTATTATGGTCTTCTGCTATACAATAGATATAATTATGCGGAATGCTATTTTCGTTATTTAGCTGATTTCTGTAGGTTTTTATATCATAACCGTCGAATCTGTTTAGCCCGTCGTAGGTACCAAACCACATGAAGCCATGGCTATCCTGAAATATAGATTTCACCGAACTATTGGATAAATCTTTATTCATCTCCTTGGGGAATTGCGCGCGGGTCAGCGTGCTTGTGTGAACAAGGATGAGAACGAATATCAGGATCAAGGCCTGACGTGAATGTAGGAGTCTGTTCAAACTAGGCATGTTAGCAGCGATGTTAGTATGGTATTTCCGATATCAGATAATTTATCGATTCTTCCTTATCATAGGTTATTATCTTGAAAACAACTTTTGTGATCAGAAAAAGTCAATTTGAAGATTATATGGTTAAAGATACGATTGTTTTTTAAAATAAGTGTATATTGTACGTTTATTTAAGACGAACAGTTTTTACGAGTAAGATTTTGCTTCATAAAGCAAAAAGAGGACGGGATGAAAGTAATAAGTGTCTCTATTAAAATAGTGTACAAACCAATTTAAGCAGCTTATGTGCTAGTTTATCAAAAAATACGATACATCTAAATATATGCGGATCAATTTAATCTTATGTCTATTGTTTGTAGGACATTTTTCATTTGGACAGCAATTGAACAAAAAGACCGTACTAGCTCAGCTAAGTAAGGCAAACCAATACTGGCAGTCTCATCATAAGCCCGAAGTTTGGGCGTTTTGGGATCAGGCAGCTTATCATACCGGAAATATGGAATTCTATAAGATTTCAAAATCAGCAGGAGACTTAAAATATTCTACGGATTGGGCGATATACAATGATTGGAAAGGAGCCAAGTCTACCGATACGCAACTGTGGAAATACAACTATGGGGAAACAGACGAACACGTTCTTTTTGGTGATTGGCAAATCTGTTTCCAAACCTATATCGATCTCTATCATTTATCGCCAAGCCCTGAAAAGATTGCACGTGCTCAAGAAGTCATGGAATATCAGATCCACTCCAATAAACAGGACTATTGGTGGTGGGCCGATGGTTTGTATATGGTGATGCCGGTGATGACTAAAATGTACAAATTGACAGGGAATTCACTTTATCTGGATAAGATGTATACTTATTTGCAATATGCCGATAGTATCATGTTTGATCAGGAAGCGAAATTGTATTACCGTGATGCAAAATATGTTTTCCCCAAACACCAGAGCTTACACGGCAAAAAGGATTTTTGGGCCCGGGGCGATGGCTGGGTTTTCGCGGCATTTGCGAAGGTTCTTCAAGATCTACCTGAGGAGGATAAACATTATACCTACTATCAGGAGCGTTTTAAGGAAATGGCAGCCGCTATCATGAGTTGTCAACAGCAGGAGGGATTCTGGACTCGAAGCATGTTAGATTCCGAACATGCACCCGGCAGGGAAACAAGCGGAACCGCTTTTTTTACTTATGGACTGCTCTGGGGAATAAATAATGGATTGCTAAGCGATTTTAAATTTAAAGATGCTGCGGTTAAAGGCTGGAAATATCTTAGTGAGGTCGCTTTACAACCCGATGGCAGAGTTGGGTATGTACAACCGATCGGTGAAAAAGCTATCCCCGGACAGGTGGTGGGTACCAACTCTACAGCTCCTTTTGGTGTAGGTGCGTTTTTATTAGCCGGCTCGGAAATGTATCGTTATTTAGCTCAAAAATAGATTGGATTTGAAAATGAAAAATAAGATTTTATTGTTCTTGGTCATTTTTCTGACAGGCCATACTGCCCTTGGACAGGGCTTGAAGGAGAAACCTGTATCAGCAAAGGAGACGGATAGAGCTTTTTGGCTTAAAGAAATGGATCAGATGTTGCGTCCTGTCCTCCGCAGTCTGGCCCATGATAGCCTACGGTTAACTATGCCACAAATGACTTCTATACACGTGGATAATAAGGAACAGCGCATCAAAGTACAATATGTTGAAGTCTTGGGAAGGGTATTGTCAGGCATAGCGCCCTGGCTTTCTTTGGATGGCGGTTCGGCTGAAGAGATAAAGTTACGCGATCAGTATAGAGCATGGACTGTTCAAGCACTTAAAAATGCTTTGGACAGCAATGCGCGGGATTTTATGCGTTTTGATCTCGGTGGTCAACAACTTGTTGATGCCTCATTTATCGCTTTGGGATTTATGCGAAGTCCTTGGCTGTGGGATCATATCGACAAACAGACAAAAAAGAATTTGGTAGCATCCATAAAAATTACCCGCCAATTTCGGCCGGCTTATTCAAACTGGTTGCTCTTTTCAGCGATGAATGAAGTTTTTTTAGCGAAGTATTCGGATGATTGGGACGTGATGCGCGTTGATTATGCGCTGCAGCAATTGGAACAGTGGTATGTTGGCGATGGAATGTACATGGATGGTCCGCATTATGCGTTTGATTACTATAATAGTTATGTTATCCATCCCTTCCTGGCCGGAATTATGGATTTCATACAGCTGAAAACTAAAAACTATGATGGGATGTTTGCAAAAATCAAGCTCCGCAATGCGCGCTATGCCCTAATTCAGGAGCGGATGATCAATGCCGATGGCAGCTTCCCCCCGACGGGAAGGTCTGTAATCTATCGTGCGGCAGCTTTCCATCATCTCGCCGATATGGCTTTCAAGAAACGGCTCCCTGTGGAGCTTAGCGAAGGACAGGTGAAGGCTGCTCTGTCTGCGGTACTGAGAAAATCGACTGAAAACCCTAATACGTATGAAAAGGGCTGGTTGACATTGGGTATGTATGGTAATCAGCCGGGCTTGGGCGATCCGTACAATAATCAGGGGAGCCCCTATTTATGTTCAGTAATTTTTTTGCCTTTGGGATTACCCGACGGAGATTCTTTTTGGACAAGTGAAGCGAGCGACTGGAGTGCACGGCGTATCTGGTCAGGACAGGACTGGCATAAAGATCAGAGCAAAGCCATTCAATAACCCCAAATTCCGGTGATAAGACTCCTTTCAAAAGGACTTGGCGGAATCAGCAAATGTATAAAAAATTCAATGAAGCAATATCTAAATCAACTAATAAGAGTAGGGATGCTCGCTTGCGCGTGCCTCTTGTTTATTTACAATGCACAAGGGCAGAAAATTAAGAATACGCTTGTCGGAAATGGTTGGGCAAAGAACACGGTCAACACAACCGTATTTCGTAAAAATTCATTAACCAGCAATGGTAAATACCAATATATCGCTTATTATGACGAAGCTGGATATGTAGTTCTAGGTCAGCGGTTACTTTCTGGCAAGGTCTGGAAGTTGCGACGTTCGGGTTATACTGGGCATGTGAAGGATGCCCATAATGTGATCAGTATTATGGTGGATAAGGCAGGATATCTCCACGTTTGCTGGGATCAGCATGACAGCAAGTTGAGATATGCACGTACCCTTCACCCCAATAGTCTTGTGCTAGGTTATGAGCAAGCCATGCTGGGACAAAATGAATCAAAGGTGACCTATCCTGAATTCTTAAAGTTGCCCAGTGGTGAGTTGCTGTTTTTATATCGTGATGGCGGATCCGGTCATGGTAATCTTGTGGTTAATAGGTACGACAGTAAACAACAGAAGTGGGAGCGGATGCATAGCAATCTGATTGATGGCGAGGGGCGGAGAAATGCCTATTGGCAAAGTTATGTGGATCGTCGGGGAACGATACATCTTTCTTGGGTGTGGCGGGAAAGTACCAATGTGGAAAGCAATCATGATATGGCTTATGCATGTTCAAACGATGGCGGATTAACCTGGCAAAAGAGTAATGGCATGCGGTACGAGCTACCTATGAAAGAATCTACCGTTGAATACGCAGCCCGTATCCCACAACAGCACGAATTGATTAATCAAACCTCTATCGCTGCGGATGAAAAAGGGAATCCTTTTATCGCCAGTTACTGGCGTGACGCAGGATCAGAGATCCCACAATACAAGGTCATCTATTTACAAGAGGGTGAATGGAAGATCCGGTCTTTTGATTTTAGAAAAACACCCTTTACGCTGAGTGGTGGTGGAACAAAGGATATTCCAATTGCCAGGCCGCAGCTATTGGTTCGCGGAAAAGATCATAAAACAATGTTGACGCTGGTCTTTCGGGATCAAGAGCGCGGTTACCGACCTTCGATACTGAGGTTGAATGGGATGCAGCAAGAGGCTAATAATATTATTGATCTTTGTGATCAGTCTGTAGGAGCCTGGGAACCTACATATGATACCCAGTTGTGGCAAAAGAAACGTAAAATTGCTTTATTTGTGCAGCCTACAGTGCAAAAGGATGCTGAGGGTCTAGCTGATGCTCCCGCGACAGCCGTACGGGTAGTAGAATGGCGTGATTGAGGAAGAGGTTGTTTTCAAATTCTTACTCCACTTTTAAGCTGTCGACCGGATTAGCTTTTGCAGCGGCTATTGCTCTGGTACATAGGGTTAGAATAGCAATTACCAGTGCAATAATCCCTGCGAGAGCAAGTATCCACCAGCTGACCGAAATGCGATAAGCGAACTCTTGCAGCCACTGATTCATCAATAACCATCCGAGCGGCAGTGCAATCAACAGTGCTATACCGACCAGTTTAACCATATCAGAGCATAGTAGATAAACGAGGTTGCTTAATGTTGCGCCTAATGTTTTACGTATACCAATTTCCTTTATCCGCAATTGAATAGCGAATGTGATTACACCGAATAGCCCTAAACAGGCAATAACGATAGACAACAAGGCAAAAATTAAGAGCATTTGACCTTGCTTTATTGTATCGATGCTCGTAGCTTTTATCTACCTCTTATGGCTTCAGTTCATCTTTTTGCCAGCATTTAATATAGTGTACGCATGTGAACGATATTGTTTTAAACTGTTCGCACCCGTACATCTACTTTTTTTGAAAAAAGATACGAAATGTGCTTTAATAGGTCATCGGGGGCGTTATTGAACGCACAGGGACAGCTGGTATAGTATTTGGCACGGAGTTAATAAAATGGATCTTATGTTCTTAATGTATTTTGACGTTCACCTTTTGATCTCAGTCATTCACCGAGTTTTGTGGGGAACTAGTCTAAAATCTGTCGGTTAGAGCTCTAGTGAACCGTAGTTTTGAATTAAGAAATAAGAACAGAAAAACTTACACGACAAAATAAAGATATTATGAAAACGCTAGTAAAAACAATCGCAGCAGCAGCCTTAATCGCAATTTCAACATGTGCAATGGCAGCTGAGGGCCCAGGATCAAAAACAGCAAAAACAACTGTTAACTTGTCAACCGCAGACTTTGCTTTAGAGCACTATGTTGCTGTCATGGCTGAAGGAGAATCGGCTGGTGTAGAACAATTGTTTGCTGAAGATTTTAATCAAAAGGTTCAAACAGCAAAGTTGAAGTCAAATAGACGTAGTGAAGTGGTAAAATCATTGAAAAAACAAAAAGGTGAGAAACTAAACTGTAGGGTAAGTACGGAGATACTTGAAACATCAGCCGATTATATGGTGGCCAGGATGACCTTGAAATTTGAAGATTTCACCAAGACCGATCTAGTAACCTTTGTCCGTGAAGGAAATGACTGGAAAGTGTCCAAATCGATCAATTCGTATAAATAGTAGCTCATAATTTGAGGCCAGCTCAGTCATAGCAAAAGCCGAGCTCTAGTGAATCACATGTTTATAAATTTAGTTTAGAAGCCACATCCTGCGATGTGGCTTTTTGTATGATCACAGATTTTTATGATTGTAAATTTGTTCTTTTAAGTTTTAACTCTAAATTTAATCGTAAATCCAAAGAACAATAATATCTTTATTTAAAGGAATGAAGAAAACTAGAAGTTGGCCATTCTTACTTATCTTGTTTTTAATAGCTACAGCTATTATTTATTCAAGATTGATTACGCATTCGATGGTATTAGGGAAATATGACTTCAAATATCACGAATGCTTTGCAGGTGCAGAGCTGCCGGATAGAGATGATGAGCTAACCTTGTTGGATAACAATAAATATCGAAGTTCTTTTTTTGGCAATGGAGAATACCATGTAGCATACGGCGTATTTGATACGCGATTGGTTTTGCGTTATTCTGGAGGTACTGCTTCGTGTGAATTAGTCATAAAAAAACGGGGAAATAGTATTGTCATTGTTGTAGATGATACCTGCGATTTTTTTTATGAAAAGGCAGATTAAATCAAGGTGATGTTTTTTTTGGCTGAATTGAAATTATCACTTAGTTTTTATAATCCACAGGTAATTCATACCCTCTTTGGTTCCTTAAAAGACTTAGCGGTGGTAGCCCAATTTCTTTTCTTCGTACATCTACCTCATCAATGTTCTCAATCGGTGTAACAATTCTTTTGTTTTGTTTACCCATTTCCCAGTATGATCCATAAATCTGTTTTTGACGGATTATGGCCCGGTGTCTATCGATAACTAAAGCCATGTTGAAAGGTGGATACTTGAGGTCTATAACCGCTTTTTTCATCAATGGTGTCAAAATTTCAATATTTTTGGCATCCTCAATCCCATTGTTTAAAGTATGTAATAATAATATAAAGATAGCGTTTACGCCATCCATGCCAACAGTTTCAAGATTTGGAAACTCTGTTCTCGCTATAATCTCCTTTATCACGGCCATATTAGCCGTGTCACTAGCGAAAATAAGAGAATCAGCTTTTTTGTATTCAATAACTCCCAATAAGGAACGCAATGCCTGATCCTTTTCCAACATATTAAGTAAAGTTGTGCGGTCCTCCAAATGAGCTATTTTGCTTAGATGTTTTTGACGAAGTGAATCGTAGGTTTTTCTCCAATTGGTATGATGTTTTAAAAAACTATTTACATTACTGTCAACCTCTAACATCCCTAAAGAAGCACCGTTTAAAATAGATTGCTTTAAATATTTTTCCGCTGTTTTACTGTCTTTTACTTTTAGTGCTAATTTTACCAATTCTATATCAATAAACGGATCTATATCACTAATCTTGACCATTTTTCGATATAACAAATAAGCTTCAGGTGTCTTCTTTTCAAAAATTAAACTATCTGCGGTATTCTTTAAATAAAAATAAGAACTGCTTTTTTGAGCTTTCACGTGGCAGGAAATGAAAATTAGGAAGAGAATAAGAAATGGCTTAAACATATGTTTATATTTATATACCTAAATATATTATATTGTCATTAATAATAAGAATATGTTTTTTTATTTATCCTATTGGAAAAATAAGCACCTATTGAAATGGCCCTATTAAACACTCGCTTTTTTACTGATTTTTTCCCTGCCTCAGAACTTTATTCCGATCAAAGAACTATTTTTTAGAAGTAGAAAAAATGTACATCTAGGCCAAGATGCGGGCAGTATTGGCCGTTGAGGTCGCCCATGCGATTATCTCTTGGATTTATAGAAAGTGGCTTCATTATTGTAATCAACTCGGTTGCCGAGGACGCATTGGGAATAGCTTATGTTATTCTAAATCGTAAAAATCAAACAACGGTAAGGTAAAAATTAGCTAATGCGGCTGTTTTCAGGCTGATAATTTACTGAATGTGGCTAGAATTCTTTAGTTTTGGCTATTTGTTTAGATAAATATTGCACTACAGCCTCCTTGGCGTAAGAACGTTTGGAAAAACTCAGAAATACGGACGAACAATGATATTGAAAGAAAGAATGAGCTACAACTATCTTAAATACCTTTTTACAGGAACGCTTTCGGCTTTACTGCTTACAGGCTATGCGCAGGAAGTGGGGAAACAGCAGAAAGATAAGAAAGAGAAACCACAACAGCAAAGTGTGCGAAGTGGCGCCGGTGAGGTTCAAACCATGGATTCCATTGATGTCGTACGTGATTACCGGCCCATGCTGGCTGATGCCGTTAAGGTGCGCCGCAGCCCGGATATGACGCTTATCAACCGTGATGCTATTGAGACCGAACTGCGCCAGATTGCCACTGCCACTTATTTAGCACAGCAAAAATATAAACAGGCCTATTACCACGAATTGATGCAACGGCATCCAGACGCTTCACAAAGCAATGTCGATAATTATCGCATCAGCTACCTAGCTTACGGTGCCGGCGAATACAAAAGGGCGAGCGGTATGTTGGAGGCCATAAAACCTTCGGATGCCTTTTATCAGGGGGCGATCATGACCTTAGGTCATATCGCATTGGAGACGGGCGACAAGCAAGCTGCACGAAATGCTTTTGTCAAAGCTACAAAGCTGGATTTGGACCGGCAAGTGAAGGCCGATGCGCTATTTAACTATGCTAAAATCTTGTTTGCAATGGACTCCACCCAGGCTGCGCAAAAAGTCCTCGAGAAATATATCGCCCAGGAAGTGAAACCTGTCGATCCGGGTTCAAAAAGAAAGGAAAGTGCGGAAACACTATCCGCTGAAATTCTACGGGGGACGACCAATTTCCATGCTGGTGTCAGTATGCTGGAATCGTTAAAAGAGCGCGGTCGGGAAGTCAATGCGATCTATCAAAAGGTAACCTACTACCGCGGATTGGAGTTTTATAATGAGCGTGCTTTCGAAAATAGCATATCTATGTTTATGCGATCAGAAAAGTTTCCGGTCAATGCTGAAATGGCGGCTCTTGCGACCTATTGGAAAGCAGAAGCCATGTATGAAGTGCGCAAATTTGGTGAAGCTGTAGAAAACTTCTCCGAGTTTCTAAGCCTGCCCGTCGCTCGGAATACTGATGTCTATAATTATGCAAATTACGGGCTGGCGTATGCGGCATACCGAAATAACCGTTTTGAGTTGGCGGCCAAATATTTTGAACGCTTTCTGACTGCCGGAGGAAATACCGTGGATCAAAATATTCGGTATGATGTTATTGCACGTCTAGGTGATTCGTATTTGTGTCTGCGCGATTATGGTCGGGCAAACAAGTACTACGACCAGCTGATTAATAGCAAAGCGCCAAACCAGGATTATGCCTTCTTCCAGCGTGGTATTTTATTTGGTCTACAAGGCGACAATGAAACCAAGCTCAGTACGCTGCGGTCCGTACTGAAACAATTTCCATCTTCGAACTATGCAGATGATGCTGCCTTTGAAATTCCCTACACTTATTTCACGATGGGTGATTATGGCCGCGCTATCGAAGGGCTGCAAGCAATGGTCGAAAAGTACCCCCGTAGCAGTTATATTCCCCGCGCCTTAATGACCATAGGGCTCGTGCAGTACAATAACGATGAGCCCGAAGCGGCGAAAGCGACTTTCGAGAAGGTGGTGGAGAAGTATACCCGAACTGCTGAGGCAGAGCAGGCCATGCGTTTCATTGAAAACATCTACCTCGATCAGGGGGATGCTTCAAGCTATATCCGTTATGCCGTGGGTACCAATGTCAGTAATCTGAGTCCTGCGGAATTGGATAATATGGCTTTTCAGGCCGCACAGTCTCTATTCGCCAGGGGAGAATACGGAGCCGCTGTGGAGGCGATCAATGCTTATTTCGATAAATTTCCAAAACCCAAACAAGAAAAATTCGCCCGTTACATCCGTGGGGTGAGTTCGTACCGTACGGGGCATCCACAGGAAGCACTGCATGATCTGAATATCATCCTGAACGACTGGACGAGCAAGTATTCAGAGAATACCTTGCTGACGGTGGCTGCGCTGTACCTGGACCTCAAGGAATACAACGAGGCCATTGTACACCTCAAAAAATTGGAGCTCAACGAAGAATATAAAAAGAACTATGGCTACGCAGTAACGAACCTGATGGTGTGTTACTTCGAACTCGGCGATATGGAGCAAATGGCCAAGTACGTAAGCCTGATCAAGAATTACAAGGACGCAACCGAGGAAGAAATTGCGAAAGCGCACCTATACAGTGGAAAAGCCTTGCTAAAAGAAAAGAATGTAGCGGCTGCCATGAAAGAATTTAACCTGGCCGCGTTGAAGAGCCAGTCGGCAGTCGGAGCAGAGGCGCGCTATCGCGTGGCACTAATGCAGTATGATAACAAAGAATATGATAAGGCGCTGGAAACAGCCTTTGATGTGATCAACAATCGGGAAGCACAAGAATACTGGGTTGCCAAGAGCTTCCTATTGCTTGCTGATGCCTATGCGCGCAAAGGCAATACCTTCCAGGCGAAGAGTACCTTGAAAAGTGTGATTGACAATTATGATAAAAACGATGATATTGTGCCCGCGGCGAAAGAGCGCTTACAGAAACTGAAGTAACACGTTGTAGATTTGTCCGTAAGACAGATTTGAGGATGTTTGTCCATTTATACCGAATAGCAATGGCCTTGTAGCACTTGCCGTTTGGAAAAGCCCGATTGTTCTCGGGCTTTTTTATGTTTGTTATTCCTTCCTTCTCATTCCTTTTTTGCTTCTGTAAATGCCGTGTTTGCGTAACTGATACGGTCTCTATTTAACGCTTTATCCATTGTACCGATGCGGACAATACGTTTGTAAACTGTTCGCAAGCGCACATTTATTTTTTAAAAGAAGATTAATAAAAGGCCATTTTAAGGCCCAGAAAGCATAAATATACGCCTTTGGCCGACTGGTATAGTGTTTGGCATGTGGTTGTCGAAATGTGTCCTAAATTTCTTCGGCATGCTTCCGGATCGAAATCTCTTGTTGGTAAATGACAATTCACCGAGTTTCTTCGATCACTGGTCTAAAGACCATGGGGTAAATGCATATTAAACAGAAGTTTTGGACCCACAAGTAGAAACACGATAACTAACACAATAAAATAAAGATATCATGAAATCATTCGTAAGAAATTGCACTGCAATAGCTTTAATCGCCTTGTCCACATTCACCATGGCAGCTGAAAGATGGGGAGACAAATCAGAAAAGACAAACATTAACCTTTCCACGGCAGGCTTAGCACTGGATCACTATCTTGCAGTCACCACCAAGGGGGAATCGGTAGGCGTGGAGCAGTTGTTTACGGACGATTTCAACCAAAAGATACAGGCTAACAGCATATTGACCTATGGGCGTAGCGCTGTGATTAAATCGTTGAAAAATCAACACGGAGAAAAGCTAAATTGCAAAGTAAATATCAAGATCGTAGAAAAATCAGTAGATTATATGATTGCAAAAATTGCAATGAAATTTGACAGCTTTAGCATGACAGACCTCGTGACTTTGGTTTACGAGAATGGCGATTGGAAGGTGTCCAGGTCAATTCATTCCTACCAATAATGCTTATTCCCTATAAATATATATGTTGTGAAGCCACGTCGAGCGATGTGGCTTTTTCGGACTTATGCCCTTTTGTTTCGATATTTAAAATTTCGATAAGGTAATCCAAATATTTAATCGGGTTAAAAAGTATGCGTTCACTGGATTTTTATCTTTGATAGTCTAAAAATAATCGCGACATGGATCTTACGATAGTAGATATTTTTTGATTTTGATTTTGATTTATTTTTCCCCTTCAGGCTTTTAAATCAATAATAAGCGAGGCCTAAGCCCCGCTTATGTTTCATCAATTATAAGATGAATGGAATATAATTTGAAGACTATATTCCTAATTCACCGTGGGCAAGCATATGCCTGTAAATCGTTCTGCAGTTGTCGAAGAATCCTGAACAGGAATTTTCAACATAGGTTTGCGAAGTGAAGGTGTCAATCACTTGGCCACTAGTATTGTAGACCGTTAGCGTGTAAACACACTTTCTTAGAAACGTTGCTTTGTTTTCCTTTGTTGATTCGGCAACTTCAACTTTGTTGGTGTTTTCGGCAGCTGCCGAAGTACTTGTCTTTACTTCTGCATTTTCTTTGGTGGCTTTTGCTTCAGTTCCGGCGAAGGCCGTGCTTGATAGCGCAGCTAGGGCTACCAAACTCATCAATAACTTTTTCATTGTTTTTAAGTTTTATTTGTTTAATAATGTATGCCTTTTGGGCATATTATAATTATCTAATACTAAAAGTAATCACAAGATATTTGGCTAGGATGAGCGATTCGTATTCGTGAGAGTTGGTCTAATATTCGCCCTTACTTAGTTGATATTTAGTTTATCCAGGAAACTAAAAGCCGCTCAGAAATTAGACTTGGTATCCGTACATATTTTCACCTCCCAATTTCCACCATTCACCGAGTTTTTTTTGATGTTGGTCTAAAGCCCGTAGGCTAGGGACCTCTTGTGTTGTAGTTTTGAGTCAACAAATAAGAACAACAATACTAACACTATAAAAAAGACATTATGAAATCATTAGTAAAAACATTCGCGGCAGCAGCCCTAATCGCAGTATCTATATTTGCAATGGCAGCTGAAGGACCAGGAGCAAAATCAGCAAAGGCAAACGTTAACCTTTCCACAGCAGATTTTGCCTTAGAACACTATGTTGCGGTAACTACTGAGGGGGAATCAGCAGGTGTAGAACAATTGTTTGCCGAAGATTTCAATCAAAAGATCCAATCATCCAATGTACAAAATCACAGTAGGAGTGAAGTGGTTAAATCCTTAAAAAGCAAAAAGGAGAGAAGCTGAACTGCACAGTAAGCACCAATATTCTTGAAGAGTCAGCAGACTATATGGTAGCTAAAGTGACTCTAAAATTTGAAAACTTCACCAAGACTGATCTAATTACTTTGGAGCGTGTGGGCAACGACTGGAAAGTATCCAAATCGATCAATTCTTATAAATAGTATCTAAAAACTAGTGCGTTGCGAAACCAAGTTACAAATAAAGCACTAGTGAATCATATGTTTAAATTTAGTTCGAAGCCACGTCGGGAGAGGTGGCTTTTTTACGTCAAAAGGGCCTGATTCTCATCAGACCCTTTCTCTTAGCGTTTATTTGTACAGTAATTTTTATGTTTCCTATCGTTTCCTCTTTTTTGTTTCGTCATCCAATGTTTTTAAAGACTATTGGATTTTCACTGTACGACGCCAATTTTTATGTTAAATGTTCTTGCCGAAATGAAGCTTGTTGTCGTTCTGTATAGTAAGAACAAAAGTTATATGGAAATAGTTTTATAGGAGTAGATTATTTTTAATAAATTAAAAAATGGATACAGTCTTATACTTTCAGAAACTTTTAGAACACTATACCTGTAATTGGGGAAAGGAATATAACGTTTTGACTTGGCCAAAAGGTCCCTATAAGGATCTAGGCGATCATTTTAGGGTGCTGGAATTTCCCCCAACAACCGAACGGAACATGTGGGCTTATGCGACTATAGGTATGTCTGGCTTGCATGATGAATTTGCCCTCGAACTGCATATGTTTTCTAGTGAGCAAGATGAAACATTAGTTGAATCATTAATAGTCGTAGCACATTATCATAAATTTGGCGCGAGTCTGGGCCATTGGCATACCATTAACTGGGGAAGAGGATGGCGCTTGGATTCTTCTTGCTCTTATGGCCTTATTTCGCTACCTTATCTCGACGGACCCAAACTCGAAATTCTTACCCTCGATAACAATAAGTCAGTCCATTTCTATTGGTTGCTGCCGATTACGGAGGAGGAGGTAGCTTTTAAAAAGGAAAATGGTGCCGAAAAGCTTGAGGAAATATTTGAAGAACGAGGATTAAATTATTTAGATCCATTCAGGGACACGTTGGTTTGAATGAAATAATCTCCGGGGATTTAGTAGTTAAAAATACCAACTTTTCTAAAAAATAGATAGCTATGAAACTACTACGAAATTTTGAATTACACGATATACTGTTTGATTTAGAATCTGGCGAAGAGTTTAAAAATTTGGAGCCAGTCACCAATATTTATGGATGGTACAGACAGATTGAAGATGTTTTGACAGCTTTGTACGTAGAGAAAAATGAACTTTATTTTTTATTTGGTACAACAACGTTCCATGTGGGAGATCATTGTAAAGTAAATTTGATACCACTAGCGGAGAATACAATGGAGCTTCTGATTTATCATAAAGAAGACCTAATTGTTAGATTTTCTTTTCCATTTGCTCCTAAATTCAACTATCCAGCGCTATTTGACGATCTAAATGATTTGGAACAGGATTGGGGATTATTCATTCAGGAAATCATTAATAATCCATTACGGAGGAGGAATATGATTTCAAATCTTATGGAATGAGTTAATAATAAGTTATACTGTTCTGTTATTAAAACCGCTTCCACTTCTAACGACATAATGATTGTTGCAAGAGCATTTAGAATTGTTTAGTGATGAAATTTATCTACAAAAAGTCATTAACGCTAGCGAGTTTTCAGTAGAAAACGGGTAAGAGGATTTTCATTATATAAATTCATAAAAAGCTAGTCTGAGCATATATTTTAAAAGATTTTTAATCAATAAATGATATAAAGGTAGCGGATTTATTATCTTTCACCCATATTCGTAAATATGAGTCATCGTAAGGAAGATCGTATGGTCCAAGATCTTATTAGTCGGGGTCAAAATATTATCAGTAATAACTTTATACCAAATGAATCACAGATATCTTTTAGTACTACTTTTTCTCACTGTATGCCAGTTGGCCTCGGCCCAATTTGCAAAAATCATTGACAAAGACGGCTACGTAAATGTGAGGAAACAAGCTACAGTGAATAGCGTGGTTGTTTCAAAAATTGCTGCTGATGAAATTGTTTATGCATTTCCTGATGAAAAGTTTGGCGATTGGGTAATTGTTGATTATACAGACAAAAGAAATAAGAGCATTACTGGGTATGTACACCATTCAAGAATTAAATATATAGAATCCTACAAGCAGATCCCTACTGTACTTTCTGATGAAGGCACCGCAAAATTTATGACAAAAGATATAACCGTGCAAATAAATTCCGATAGTTTCGATTATGAAAAAAATAAAGGTGATTTTTCATCGACTCAATATGATGGTTATACCGTTGTAGACAAATTTAGAGGGCAGCAGGTCTGGGGAACAGATGGCGAAATCCCTACAAGCCATTACACCTCTATTCAAGCTACTATAAAGGGGAGATTTATCCAGATCCCGGCAAAGGAAATTGAAAACCTATTTAATGTAAACAACGAGTTTGCAACATGCTACTATGATGACCCAAATGATATTTTATACATCAGTACTGTTAACGGCGATGGGGCTGGTGGGTATGCAGTTTTATTTGTGATTAAAAAAGGTCAATATAATGCACGAGTGGTAACCATGCCATTTTAGCAATAGCGATAACGGTAAATTTACCGAGTTTTCCTGACCGTTGTCTAAAGTTCATGGAGGCTGCGCTACTATGAGGAGGGCATAGGATTTTGATTATACTGCTGTTACATTTAATAAGTTGAAACCTAACTCTTCAGCCTTTTTGAAAAATAACTAACTTTGTCCTGCAGTATTAGTAGATACATACAAGCATGCTAGAATGGTGAAAATAATGGTCGTAGAAGACAATGAACGCGTTGCTTCGAGTGTGAAAAAAGGATTAACAAGTCAGGGCTACCTGGTCAATGTTTTTGGTGATGCGGAATCAGCAATCAAAGAAGCCAAATCTGTTGACTATGATTTACTTCTCATAGACATTATGTTACCAAGAATGAATGGCATAGAGCTCAGTAAACAGATGCGTGCGGCTTACCCCAGGATCCCAATCATCATGCTCACAGCATTGGGCAGTATCGATGAAAAAATATCTGGTTTTGATGCGGGAGCCGATGATTATATGGTGAAACCTTTTGAAATACGCGAACTTTTTGCACGTATCGCTGTCTTGCTCAAGCGGCACAGGGAAATCAGTGAAGAAGAGATTCAGGGGATGCTGACCTATGATCGTATCAGTATTGATCTCCGGAGTAAGCAGGTTCATAGTCAGGGAAAACTTATCAAGTTGACTCCCAAAGAGTTTGATCTCCTCCACTTCTTTTTGAAACATAGGGAGACCATGCTCAGCAAGGATGAAATAGCACGTAATGTATGGAGCAAAAATTTTGATACCGGAACAAACTATATTGATGTATATATCAATTATTTGCGTAAAAAAATAGACCGGGATTTTTCACCTAAATTGATTCATACCAAATCCGGACATGGATTTATTTTATCCAATAAAGAATGAAGATTGTTAATAGAACTTCCTGGGTATTTACGCTCTCTTCGGCTATCATTTTGTTTCTATTCGCTTATGCGGTTTATTTCTTCTCGGAATTAAATCGGCAGGAAGAATTTGTGGATCGGCTGCGCTATAAGATCATCTGGCGCGCAGAATTTATTTTTGATGCTCAGGTGCAGGAACATCAGATAAGAAGAATTCATGAACAAAATAAAAAGCTGATCAACGAAGCACAGATTACTGTTTTCGATCAGCAGAATAGGGTTGTTTTTTCCGATATAGGCGAACCGACGTATCCCGATGTTAGATTGGAATCTTTCAAAACGTCTAATTTTTTTACATGGGAGCAAGGCAAAGAACTGTATATGGGCTTGAACTATCAATTTGAGGGTAAGCCTTTTTTCTTGATCGGACATGCGTACGATGTAACGGGCTTTGCACATATGGAACGGCTGAAAAATATTTTGATAACGATTTATATCGTTGCCCTATTTTTTATTTTTTTCTCTTCATTTCTATTTGCACGTTATATTCTTAAGCCAATCAATTACATTATACATCAGATAAAGGATGTGTCCGAACACAACTTGAGCACGCGTGTCTCCTATAGTAATGCAAAAGATGAGCTCTCAGAACTTATCGAAACATTCAACAATACGTTCAATCGGTTGGAAAAATCTTTCAACAACCAGCGCCATTTTGTATCCATTATTTCACACGAATTTAGAACACCTTTGGCAGCTATGATCGCCGAACTGGAATTGGCGCAGCAGCTGAATACCAATGTGGATGAGTATTTTAACTCTATTGATAGGGCATTGCTCGATGCGAAGGAGGCTACGGTACTTTCGACAGCCTTGCTGGATTTTGCCCGGGCAAACTACGATAGTTCGCAGGTAAATTTTGAAGAATTCAGACTGGATGAAATACTGCTCGAAGCAAAGTTGGTGGTCTTAGAGAAAAATAAAGACTATCGGGTAAGCATCGCTTTTGATGCTAATGCTGCAATCGACGAAGAGGAAATCTTGGTATCTGCAAATGCCTACCTCTTGAAAGTGGCCTTTGCTAATCTGATCGAGAATGCCTGTAAATATAGTGCCGATCGGCATGCCCAGGTACTGCTCTCCAGAAATAGAACCGTAGCGCAGGTGCAGGTTAAAGATCATGGTATCGGAATAGACAGCAAGGATATCCCGCATATCTTTGATTTGTTTTACCGTGTGGCGGGTACGCCTTCAAAAGAGGGACATGGCATCGGCCTCTCAATTGTTCAGCGGATTATTGAGATGCATCAGGGGACCGTAGCGGTTAATTCAACTCTCCATGTAGGGACTGTGTTTTCAGTCGAACTTAAACTGGCCTATCTAAAGGGGCTTGAATAAGCTAAAAATTCTAATGGTTTTCTAATAATATCACCTCCATATTCAGCCTAATTTTGACTTATCAAAAAAACAAAATTAGGTTGAATCATGAATAAAAAACAGCTTACCTTGGCATTGTTCCTCAGTTTGGGACTAGGTAGCGCAGAGCTCGCCGAGGCGCAAACCAATGATTTTGGAAATCCAAAACTTACTCATTTCTTAAATAAGGAGCATACACGTTATATCAGCTTCAGCGGGTACGCTGAGCTGTGGGCGAGATATAGTCAGCTCAATCCGGGAAGCTTGGTAAACAACGAGTCCGTTTCGAATGTATCTGATCTTTCTTTGCGGCGTATTAGGGCAAAGATGACTTACAAGCCTACCGAAAATTTACTGTTTGTATTACAGATGGGGCCTACCAACGTAAACGTCAACAGCAAGACTAATACATATATGGATCTCTTGGATGCCTATGCAGAATATAGTTTCAGTCCAAAACTTGCAATCGGTGGCGGCCGTTCGACTTGGCGCGGTCTTTCGCGTTTTACAACAGGACCACTTAATACGCTTCTTTACGACTTGCCTTTGTATGCGACTTCCAATACTGGGGCGACTGATATGGTCGTGCGTGAAATGAGCATCTATGCAAAAGGGCAGCTTGGAAAATTTGACTATCGGGTGGTACTTGCCGATCCATATTCCGCCGCCAGCGCTGATCCTAAATTAAATAAAGCCACCTTTAGCAAAAACGAAGCACGTAAAGATGTGTCAGGGTACTTCCGCTACGCATTTCACGATAAAGAAAGTAACGAAACGCCATTCAATTCGGGTACATACCTCGGTAAAAAAGATGTGCTCAGCATAGGGGCTGGATTTGAGTATATGCACAATGCCCTTTGGCATCTGGATGAACGGCAGATGACCAAAAATGACGATATGCGCAATTTTGCAGCGGATATCATCTATGACGCGCCCATCGACAAAGTGAAGGGAACTTCGATTAGTGCCTATGGTATGGCCATGCACAGCGATTATGGTCCTAACTATCTCCGCTTTGCAGGGACAAACAACCCGGCGACAGGTATCGATGCGGCCAATGCAAGCCTGAATGGTGCGGGAAATAGCTTGCCAAATGCTGGCACGGGAAATACATTTTACGCACAGGTCGGCGGTACACTCCCTTATTTCAATCCATCCAAACATAATTTACAGCTGCAGCCAGCGGTTTCTGTACAAGTAGGGGACTACAAGGCATTGAAAGACAAAAGTCTAATTTATGATGCAGGTATCTCGCTACTGATGCACGGTAATAGCAGTCGGCTGACTTTTGATGCGCAAAATCGTCCGATCTATAATTTAAATGCTGCGGATCAAGCTGTGGTAACAGATCACAAGTGGGCATTTGTGCTTAAATATAGAATTGATTTTAATTAAATAGCAATAACATGAAAAGAAAAGATTTTATCCTTACACTAGGTACTGCTGGTGTTATGAGCTTTGCGGCCACCTCACTGATGGCAAAAGAGAAAAAATCAAAAACTAAAAAAGTGTATTTCCACTATTTGCTTTTTTGGCTAAAACCTGAATTGTCTGCTGAACAGGTAGAAGAGTTTAAACAGTTTTTTGAAGGTCTTAAAAAGCTTCCCTATGTCAAAAATGTACGTTATGGAAAGCCAGCTGCTTCTTCACCAAGGGCGGTATTGGACAACTCGTTTACCTACAATGCGTCTATGGAATTTGCGACATTGGAGGAACTAGAGGCTTATGGTAAACTGCCGGGACACCTCGCCCTTGTCGCTAAATACAAACCTTATTTCGAACGGATGATGGTACACGACACAGTCTATGAATTCTAAAATTAAAACAACAAAATAATAATTTCAAACATTACAAAATGAAAATGATATCCAAACTAACTATTGCTTGCATATTGGCAACATCAAGCTTAACCGCTGTGAAAGCGCAAGAAGGCCATGGAAAAATTAAGACGGTCAACGTGGAAGCCGAAGGTAAAATGCCTGCAGTACGATTGATCAACAATCCGGATGGAACCTGCTCGTTTCAAAAAGGCTTTATTCCAACATTGAAACACGCCAATACGAGTACATTTTGGACAAGCAATAAAACAGAAGAATGGGAGAAAAATGCTCATCCAGCTCCAAGAAGACAATACGTGGTTACGCTGAAAGGTAAAATCAGATTTAAAGTCAGCGATGGTTCAACTTTTTTAATCAAACCTGGAACGATTCTTTTGGCTGAAGATTTGAAAGGTACTGGGCATAGCTGGGAAATGGTTCATTCAAAAAGCTGGGAAAGATTGTATATCCCTATCAATGAGGGAGCTGATGATCTTTTCGTGACAAAGAATAACTAGCATGTATGTTGTGCCGCAGTCTGACCTGTGGCACAACATTGGTCGTAATTTTTCTTGTTACCTATGAGGACTTATTTTGATGAGATTCCAAAGGTTTAAAGCTTTATAACCCATTTACAGAAAAGTTTTCTGTAAATAGGAGATTGAAATAGTCTAGAAAAATTACTTATTATTGCCATAGTATATAGTATTCAAACTAGTTTTACAATGAAACTAAAAGCTGATATTTTGCAGCTGATTTTAACCAAAAGATCCAAGCTACCAATGCACAGTCGAATAGCCGTAGCGACGTGATTAAATCCTTGAAAAAACAAAAAGGCGAAAAGCTAAACTGTACAGTAAGCGCTGATATTATCGAGGAATCGGCAGACTATATGGTCGCTAAAGTGACTTTGAAATTTGAGAATTTTACTAAGACTAATCTGTTTAATTAAGAAATTAGCCAGACCTGTAGCATGGAGAGTGCTGCTTTTTTTATAGGGAGATTGAGCTCGAAATTATGGATATTAATGTTAATTTTATATGAAATTAACATCTGTTAGGTTAATTTGCATCAATTAAATATACCGAATTCATGATCGTTGGACTGAAACATATTTCCATATCAATGGACGATTTTCTCTTATTACAAGCTGGAGATCAGTCTATTTTTGGTATTGTGTTCAATTATTATCAGCCGATTATTTATTTTAAAGTCAGACAACTCTGCAAAAGTGACAGTGATGCGGAGGAGGTCACACAGGAAGTTTTTATTGAATTTTATTTAAAAAGAATGCAGCTCTCCGGTCCGGAAGCCATTTTTCCCTTTCTATTTGCTATTTCAAAGAGAATGGCCATATCCAATTTCCGTAAATCGCTGGTCCGATCCAACTATCTGCAGTCGCTTCAGCACAGTTGGCCTGAAAGTTCTTTTTCGCTCCAGGAAGAATTGGATGGCAAAGAGCTACAGGTCATTTTAGAATCTATTATTGCACAATTGCCTCCACAGCAGCAGGCAGTTTACCGGCGGAGCAAGTTTGAAGATCAATCTTATCAGGAAATTGCCGATGAAGAAGGGCTCTCCAAAAATACCGTGCGTAATCACCTCAGTCTCGCCTCAAAATTTGTCCGGTTCAAGCTGGATAAAATCCTGTCCATCTTTTTTTTCTAAGCAACTCGGGTTGCCACCTCTTTTCCTGTAGTTGTAATTAGCCATCTCAGGGGGCTAAAAAGTTAGGTCGCCTAAAATCCGTAAAAAAAAATTTTTTCTATTGGTACTTTTTCCGGCTTCGTGCGATTATGTAGTTGAAATCGATCCAAAGGAATGAACCAAATTGAACAATACAGCCAATTAATACGTAAATATCTTGCTGATCAAGCCAGCAAAGAAGAACAGGAACTGCTTGTAGGATTAATGGATGATCCTGCATTTCTGCAGGCTTGGGAGAAAGTCTGGCGAGAGAACTCGTACCCTGCAAAGCCCGCAACATACCCCGATCCACATCGGATGATGGAAAATATATTAGCCGATCCGAGATTAGCAACACCTGCATCTACGTACCAAAGAACTACAGATGGACATTTTAATTTCAGGAGTAGATGGTGGCAGGTGGCGGCAATCTTTCTTGCGTTCTGCGGAGCCGTGCTATGGGGCTACTACAACTTTTATACCGTGGATATGCAGCCAAAAGAGCAGCTGTCTACGGTGTCGATCGTACCGGGTTCTGATAAAGCCATAATCATTCTTGAAGATGGAAAACAGATCGACCTCAGTTTGCTCCATGCGGATACAGTCCTTGACCAAGGCGAATATTTGATCACCAAAGATAACAAAGGTCAAATCAGTTATAAGCTCAAAGACATGTTGTCACCAACAAATAACATCGTCTACAATACGGTCGTAACCCCTAGAGGTGGAGAGTATACATTAAAGATGGCCGACGGAAGTCTTGTGCAGCTCAATGCAGGCAGTAAGATCAAATATCCTGTAAAATTTGATGCGAAGTTGCGGTCGGTGCAGCTCGAAGGTGAAGCCTATTTTGAAGTGGCTAAAATGGACAATAAAGGCAAACGGGTACCTTTTATCGTGCAAAGTGGAGCACAGACACTCGAGGTTCTTGGAACACATTTTAACATCAGGAGTTTTGGGGATCAAATCGTTACCACGTTGGTAGAAGGAAAAGTCAAGCTATCTTTTGGCGATGCTGCCTTGAAAGAACAGGTCCTAGCGCCCAATGACCAGGTCGTTTTCGATAAAAGCCGCAAGAGCGTGAAAAAGGAACAAGTGGATCCGTTCTATAGTCTTGCCTGGAAAAATGGAAATTTTGCTTTTGATAATGCATCCATTCAAACGGTCATGGACGAGGTAGAACGCTGGTATGATGTCGAGATCAGTTACCAAGATCAGCTGCAGGGACAGCACTTCTCCGGGACAATCTCCCGCTATGAAAATATCGATAAATTGTTGAAAACAATTTCTCTCGCCGGTGGCGTACATTTCGAACGTAAAGGAAGGAGGATATATGTGCTAAACTAACGCTGATGAGAAGGGAAGCATATATAACAATCAGGAGCGCGCCAACGCCCCTGAAAGTTTTGTCTTTTTCTCGACATGGATGAATAGTAAAACCGTTAAATTTTATCTCAACCGAATGCAATTTAATAAAAAAAAATTGATCGGACCGACCCAATTATGTCAGGTAAGATCCCAGAAAATACCAATTTCTATGAAATTGTCATTAGCAATTCCTCTCTTATTCGCAGCCAATTTGCAGCTGCATGCATTTTCTTTTGGCCAGACCGTCAATCTGAAGCGGAATAATGTGAAAGTGAGTGCTGTCTTGAAAGAACTGCAGAAGCAAAGCGGATACAATATTTTTTACAACGAATCGCTGATCGCAAAAGACGACCGTATCAGCGTGAGCTACCACAATATTTCTTTTGAAGAAGCCTTGAAAGATCTATTGGCCCAGTTGCAGTTATCTTATGTCAAAGCGGATAAAAATATTGTCTTGAATAAACAAGTGGATCAGCCCGTTCGCCAGGTATCGGTTACGGAGGCTCCGCAGCTGTACCCGGTCAAAGGATTTGTCAAAGACGATCAGGGCCGACCGTTGGACAATGTTACTATCAGTGAAAAAGGCAAAAAGGAGAAAACACTCAGTCGGGAGGATGGCAGCTTTCAGATCCAGGTCAGCAGCCCGGATGCCATACTTGTATTTACGATGGTTGGCTATCAGCCGCTGGAAATAGCGCTGGCAAAGCAGTCGACATTGCATGTGACCATGAAGCCGGCTATCAATGCAATGGAAGAAGTTGTCGTCGTGGGCTACGGTGTACAGAAAAGAGCCAATCTGACGGGAGCTGTGTCGCAGGTCAATGCGGATGATATCGCGCTGCGTCCAAGTGCAAATATTGCAGGTACACTCCAGGGACTTATGCCGGGCTTGAATATACAGCTCAACAGCGGTGATCCATCCAAAACACCCGATATCAATGTGCGGGGATTCAATTCCATCAATGAGGGCGGCCCGCTGGTATTGATCGACGGGATCGAAGGGAATATCACACGGGTTAATCCCAACGATATTGAAAGTGTTTCTGTCCTGAAAGATGCTGCTTCGGCGGCCATTTATGGAGCCCGTGGTGCTTTTGGAGTCATCTTGGTCACCACCAAAAAAGGAAAGGCAGGAACAGTTAAGGTCGATTATGTCAATAATTTTGCCTGGACTACACCCGCCTCCCGTACCGACTATATCTCCGATCCCTATGTCTATGGTAAAACAGTAGATGCCGCACTGTATGGTTATAACGGCAGTTCCTATACACGTTACAATGCAATGGACTGGGACGCAATTAAAATGGTGGCTGCAGGTGAGATTGCGCCCTTTCATGAGAAACAGACAGACGGAACCTATAAATTTTTCTATAAGACCAACTGGTGGGATTACCTATTTAAAAAATATCAGCCCTCCAACTTCCATAATATCGCCATTTCAGGTGGCAGTGAAAAGTTGAAAGCCTATCTCTCTGGACGTGTATTCAAACGGGAAACGATCAACAATATCAATGACGATGCGAATATGGATCGCCAGAATATGAAATCCAATTTGGTATTCACGCCCAACAGCTGGTTGGAAATTTCAAACAATACGCAGTTCATCAACGAAAAGGATAAAGAATATGGGGGGTACAGTAATGGTCTGGGGGGACTTTGGAGCACGACGACCTGGTATAATCTAATGCCTTTTTACCCCAATTTTGTCGATGGTATTCCAACGGATATCGGTGTGGGTACTGGCGGTCAGGGAGCCAATGCAGGGCTGGAATCCGGAAAAAGCTGGGAGGTACGCAATAGTGAAGAGTTTACCAATACCTTCCGTGTCCTGCTCAAGCCAATGAAAGGCCTACAGGTAAATTTTGATTATAGCAACCGTATCGAAAACTTTTCACGGAGCACACGCCTCAACCCCTTTAGTTACTATTCGGGCAACAAGCTCAATTATACGACAGCAGGGCTCAACCGTCTGACAGAATACCGCTGGAAAGACAAATATAACGCGATGAACCTGTTTGCGACCTACGAAAAAAGTGTGGCGCAAAAACATCAGTTCAAATTATTGGTAGGCTACAATCAGGAATCCTTTGACCGGGACCGTATCGCCGGGGCCATGGACGACCTGCTGATCGAAGATCTATCCAACCTGGCGCTGGGGACTTCCATGTATAGCCTGAGTGGAACAGCTGAAAATTGGGCTATTCAGGGTGTATTTGGCCGTTTTAATTATGCCTACGATAATAAATACCTGCTGGAAATAAATTCGCGGTATGATGGTTCGTCACGCTTTCCAAGCGGGAGCCGATGGGGATTTTTTCCCTCCGTCTCATTAGGCTGGCAGCTAGATCGTGAGCACTTCTGGGAATCGATCAAAGGCAGTATACCTACCTTAAAACTCAGAGCTTCTTATGGCAAGCTCGGCAACCAGACTGTAGGTGTCAATACCTTTAAAGAATTGATGACGGTGCAGCAGTTGGCTTGGCTAAATGGAGGCTCCCGTCTTATCGGGGCGAGTACACCGGCACCGTTGCCGAATGTCGTCACCTGGGAACGGACCAAAAGCATTGACTTCGGTGTTGATCTTGGGCTGATCCAGAACAAGCTAAATATCAACTTTGACTGGTATCAGAAGGATGTTGAAGGCATGTATCTTCCGGGGCAGCCACTTCCAGCGGTATTTGGAGCTAATGAACTGCGTGAAAACTATGCTGCTTTGCGCAATAAAGGTTTTGAAGTGGGGGTAAGCTACCAGGATAAATTTGACCTTGCCGGCTCACCCTTTCGTTTCAACATCGCCGCAAATACCACTAATTTTAAAGGGATCATTACGAAATATAATAATCCACAAGGCTTGTTGAGCTCCTATTACGAAGGACAGGTGCTAGGGCAGATCTGGGGATACCATATCGACGGACAGTTTCAGTCCGATGCGGAGGCATTGAGCTACCAGAATAGTTTCCAGGATCCACAATTGTCCCTCTCCAAAGTATATAATGATATTCTGAGTGTGTCGCAAAATAGTGAATGGAATATGTTGCGCGGCGGCGATGTGAAATACGTGGATCTCAATGGTGATGGACGCATCGACAAAGGCGATAATACGCTTGCCAACCACGGTGATATTAAACCCATTGGTAATGCCATGCCGAAATTTCCATTTGGAATCAATATGAGTGCTTCCTGGAATAATTTTGATCTCTCGGCAGCCTTTGCTGGTGTTGCCAAACAGGATTGGTACCCGACAGGAGATTTATACTGGGGTTCCTACCAGCGCCCATATCTTTCCTTTGTACGCAAAGACTTGGTAGATAATGCATGGACGCCGGACAATAAAGGGAACAGGTATCCACAGATCTATCGGGGATACTCGTCGCTGCAGAGTGGAAGGTCGCTGTACGAATTAAACGACTATTACCTGACCAATGTTGGGTTCCTACGGATGAAAAATTTTACGTTGGGATACACCTTACCGCAGAAATGGACAAGGCGCTATAAAGTTGAAAAATTACGGTTTTACTTCAGCGGCGAGAATCTGTTGACCTGGAACTTTGGCCATCTGACGAAGTATATAGATCCCGAACAAGCAGGTGCAATGATCAATTATAATTCGCCTGCAAGTGCCAATGATCCTGCGGATTCCTCGGAGCGGGGACTGCTACGGGACTATCCCATGGGTAAAACTTATTCTTTTGGTTTAATGCTTACGCTTTAATACTTGACAACGCAATGATAATGAAACTTACAACAAACACCTATAAACTACTTGGTCTGTTGATCTTGCTATCGCTGGCAGCTTGTCAGAAAGATTATTTGGACCGTCCCTCGGAGGACCAGGTGGAAGCGCCTTATTTTTTCAATACAGCAAAGGATCTGGAGGTGGCCACCAATGATTTTTACACCTTTTTACCCAATGAATCCTGGTATACAAACGATGGTAATTCGGATAATATGATACCCCTTACGGTTGCCGACCGGATCAAGGGCAATCGAACTGTCCCCGTGGGAAGCGGTTCGGGCGGTTGGTCCTGGAGCCAGTTGCGCAAGATCAATTATTTTCTGGCCAACTACCATAAAGTTCCCGACGCTGTAGCACAAAAGAAATACGGCGGCATAGCCCGTTTTTTTAGAGCGAATTTTTATTACGATAAGGTGAAAACTTTCGGTGACGTGCCCTGGTACGGAAAGGTGCTGAGTGCCAAAGATGAAGACCTTTTCAAGGCTAGGGACACCCGACAGCTGGTGATGGATTCCATTATGGCCGATCTGGACTATGCGATCGAAAATATACCAGCTGAAAAACAGCTTAACTTGATCACTAAATACACGGCGCTGCTGCTGAAAGCAAGGGTGGCACTCTTTGAAGGAACATTTAGAAAATACCATCAGATCGCAGGACATGAAAAGTTCCTGAATGAGGCTGTTAGTGCATCGACTGAATTGATGAATAGTGGGGCCTATACCTTGTACAGCCAGGGCGGTGCGGATCAAGCCTATCGGAATCTATTCGCCCGAAATAATCAGGATCAGGTGGAGACTATCCTTGCCATTGATTTTGAACTGGGCATGCGTGTGCATGGCCTTGGCTATTCCTTTACCTCAGCAACTTCGGGGGCGTACGGTATCGCCAAAGATATGATCAATAGCTATCTGATGAAGGATGGAAGCCGTTTTACGGATAGATCAGGTTACAAGACCATGGAATTCTATCAAGAAATGCAGAATAGAGATCCAAGGCTTACACAGACAACAGCGGGGCCAGACTTCCGAGCTAACGGCGAAACAGCGAATGAGCCTGTCAACTTGACGATCACCACGACAGGCTACCGTCTGATCAAGGCATTGCCGGATAAATTGCAATGGGGCGTATCGGCCTCCTATTTTGATGTCATCTTATTCCGTTATGCGGAGGCACTGCTGATCAATGCCGAAGCAAAAGCCGAACTTGGGACGATCAGTCAAAGCGACCTTGACTTGACGGTCAATAAGTTGCGTAGCCGTGCGGGGATGCCGATGCTATCCCTCGCTGAAGCGAATGCTAACCCTGACCCCTATCTGCTGGCCATGTATCCCAATGTTGATGCTGGTGCATTCAGGGGAGTTCTTTTGGAAATACGGCGCGAAAGACGGATCGAATTGTTCAACGAAGGACAGCGCTGGGATGACTTAATGCGATGGAAAGCCGGATCCAAACTGAATCAGCCTATTGTCGGGGTTTATTTTCCCGGTATCGGAGCTTATGATTTTACAGGAGATGGCAAGGCGGATGTGTATGTCCATACAGGTAATACATCGGGTGCACCGGGTACGGTGACCACCTTGATCAATATCAATCAGCGGACACTTTGGGACCCAGTTTCGAATACACAGAATGCCAATAAGGGGTCACTTGATCCATTTTATCAACGGGGTAAGTTTGATGAAAAACGTGATTACTATGCACCGATCCCAATCGAAGATATCAAGTTAAACCCAAATTTGAAACAAAATCCTGAATGGGAGAAATTATACAGATAACATGAAACAACTTATTTTTATTTCGATCCTCTGTTATCTTTTGATCCCTGGATATACGTACTGTCAAAAACAGGATCGGCCTGATTATGCCGTTGGCTACTCTCTTGATATCCGGAAGATAGCATTTGAAAAGCTAAAAGCAGACAAAGAAGCTGGTATGGATTATATAGAGATTGCAGGTCTCGGAAGCTTCGTCAATGCAGACCTCAGTTTAAAAATCCCGCAGGCTGAATGGTTGCTTAAATGCGATTCGTTGGCCATTGTACTGAAAAAAGCTGCGGTGAAGGTATGGTCTATCCATATGCCCTTTTCCGCCAAAATAGATATCTCTACGCTGGACGAACAGCAGCGGCAGCAGGTGATGCGAATGCATTTGCAGCTACTGGAAGGTCTTTACCGTCTTCATCCGCAGGTGATTCTGTTTCACCCATCCTATTATCTCGAACCCAACAGACGCGAGGCCCGCAAGGAGCAGCTGGTACGTTCTGTCAATGAGTTGTACACGGCGGTATCGGGGGCAGGGCTTCAACTCGTCATCGAAAATATGCTCGGGCCTTCGCTGACGGTAGGGGAGCGGGAACGACCCCTACTGCGGACCGTAGAAGAATGTCAGGAACTTTTTGCCCGCTTTCCTGATCAGGTTGGCATTGCAGTGGATATGAACCATATTGCACATCCCGAGCGGCTGCTTTTGGCTTTTGGACCGCGCGTCAAGACGCTTCATGTCGCGGATGGGGATGGAACAAAGGAAAGTCACTACCTGCCTTGTAATGGTAAAGGGCAGAATGACTGGAATACCATATTGGCCGCACTGGAAAAAATTAAATATAAAGGTGTATTCATGTTTGAGTGTCATTATGAAACCACAGCCCAGCTGATTGAATGTTACCGTCAGCTGCAGCAGATTTATAGCAACACAAAACAATAAGTAGGTTCAAAAAACATTGATTATAATGAAAAAATCGTTATATATTTTTATGGTTCTTTTGTCTGCCTTAGGCATACAGAGCTGTAAAAAAGATAAAATCGAAAGTGAGCAGCGGCTCCTGGTCGATCGGGATTATATGGAGGTCGGCAGTAGGGCCGATACCTATCAGTTGGACATCTTGGCGAATGCAACGATTACCGTCAGTAGCGACAAAGACTGGATCAAACTGGATAGTACGGTGTATCCCAAAGGGAAAAATAAGATCCGGTTTTCTGTTTCGAAAAATTCGGAGGATGAACGTTCGGCGACTTTGCTGCTCAGGCTGAACGATAATGTATCGCAGGAGATCTTGATTTTGCAGGAATCCGGAAAAGTGCCCGTTTTTTATGTGACTCCCGCAGGTAAGGGAGATGGCAGTTCGTGGAGTAGTGCTACAGATCTCGATCAGGCACTCGAAAAAGCAACGACAGGCAGTACCCTATTCTTGGCCGAGGGAACCTATATTCCAACTAGAACCATTCGCAATGGTGATGTGAATGAGGAATCCGATAAAACCATAGAGATCGCAAAAAATGTCAGCCTAATAGGCGGATACGCGGCCAATGTCAAACCTGGAGATCAGCCCAATCCGGCCTTGTATAAAACCATCTTTCAGGGGAAGCTTTCCAGTGGAAAATCGGTGTTTCACACAGTCACAGTGACGGCAACCCCGGATCCTGAAAATCAGGTTATGCTGGAAAATATCAGCATCAAAGGGGGAAATGCCACCGACCGCAGTGCCAGTACAACGATCGATAACGTAAAATTCAGCCGTGGCCAAGGTGGCGGTATGTTAATTGGTATGGCCAGGGTTCTGCTCAAAAATGTGGAGGTGATTGATAATAAAGCGACCGCAGATAAGGGAACTGCAGGTTTTGCTGCCGGCATCTATGCGTTTTCAGGTGCCCAGCTCAGGTTGGAAAATTGTCGCATCAACAATAATAGCAACAGCGGAAATAACGGTGGCGGACTATGGATCGCCGATGGGTCACTGATTGCCTACGATAGCCAGTTTAATCACAATAGTGCCAAAGGCACCGCAGGGGGCTTACACGCTTATCCAAATGCAGCTATTACACTCTATAATTGTGAGGTGGTTGGCAATTCAAATACATCCTATGGAGCAGGGGTTTATCTGCGTGAAAAATCAAAAGGGGTATTTGTTAATTGCCTGCTGGCTGAAAATTCAAGTACATCAGCCAACGGCGGTGGCGGACTGATGCTGTATGATAACTGTCAGGCAGACGTAATCAGTACAACCATTACCAAGAATGCCGTTGTTGGTCCCGGCGGAGGTGTCTATCGCCGCAGCAATGTCAACAACTTGACTTTGATCAATTCAATCGTTTCGGGCAATATTCAGGCGGGCAGTTCAAGCGATGTTGATGCTTATTCGGATAACATTGCTGTTGTTCCATTAATCCAGCACACTGTTGCTACGAAGGCGGTGTATGGCGCTGATGGAAGCATTGTTCCAAAGCTAAGCTTTGAACCTGCGACCATGCTGAATCCGGATTACCTGCCCATCGGTGCCGAAAATCCGTCCATGAGTTATGGTTTAAGCTCATCCGGATTGCTGGAGCTTGCCAAGAAATATAAGCCGGCATTGGACGATAGTCGCATGCAACAAGATATCAATAATAACCCGCGCTCTTCTACTTGGATGGGTGCAAAAGTGAAATAAGATGAAACAATTAAGCTGTTTATTTATCCTTACCCTTCTTCTATTAGGCAACAGCCGAGCTGCTGAGCACAAGAATATCCTGCTATTATTGGGTTCAGCCGATCCTGAGGTATTGGCCCAGCGGGTAGATGTTGCTGCCCAGCTCTACCATATCCGGCCGATGGATGCTATTGTGGTGTCTGGAGGTTGTGGTGCGCACGGTTCCAAGATTTGTGAAGCTTCGTCCATGGCGCTGCAATTGGTCAGCAAGGGGGTACCTGCGGCATTGATCTTCAAGGAGGAAAACTCCAAGACGACGGTGCAGAATTATATTTTCAGCAGACGCCTCAAAAATAACGCTGGAGAGCGAATCATCCAGCCTGGAGATACGGTGTATGTTGTTTCCAACCACTGGCATGCGATCGCTGTTGCTGCACGCCTGGAAAAATACGATGGGGTGACAGCGAAATTTTTTATTGAAGGTGCTATTCAGCCCAAAAAGGAAGACCGTCTTGATTATGGCGGAATATTTAACGCTTACGATGACAACCATCTTTTTACGTTAAAAGGCACCTGGCTGACACCGGAAGCGGTATGGACAAAAAAAGACAGCACCTATTATCTCACACAGGATATGGTCTACACAACGGATGTAGCTAACACAAGCTATAGTGTCAGTCCAGTGGAGAAGCTGTTTCCTTTTCTGAAAGGGAGTTCAGAGTTTAATCCACCGATATATATTGACGACGTGGTCGTATGGTACATCCTCTTTGATGGCTATTGCCGTAAAGTTTCAAAAAAAGATTTTAAGGTGCTGGATGAACAACCGATTCAGAAATGGCTGACGCTGCCAGACACATTGAACTGGAGCCAAATCAATACAGGGTATATCCAGGGAAAATCATTGGTATTGATCGGAAAGGACAAGGTGCTATTGGCGGAGCGAAAAGGAAAGGCCTTTCAGTATGAGCGGGAAACTGTGCCGCAACACTATTTTGCCAACTGGCCCTATAGCTGGGGGACGGGCAACGTAAGTGCGGCAAGATTACTGCCATCAGAAAACAAGGTCGTCTTTTACCGCAATATGGAATCGGCCGTATACACTATTAACCAGAAAACAATTGAAAAAGTGGTTCCATTAAAATTAAAGTGGATCGGCGAAATAAAGTAAAACAGATGAAAAGAAATTTTATATATAGCTTATTGCTGCTTTTTCTTGTTATTTCATGCAAGAAAAATGAGGGCGGAACGCAGCTGCCCTATGACTACAGTATTCCCCAGGAAGAAAACTTGGCGGAGATTATCAATACGGCAGCTTGGAATACAAAAACGGTTGCTGACGGTGTGCTGTGGAAATATTACCAATTTCCACGGATATTTGAAACCAAACAATATGTCAATGTATTTGAGATCGATCTGAAGAAAGGCATGCAGCTGGAAATTCCCTATGTGAAGACCGGATTTCTAAAAACAAGTGCTGCCGCGACGGCTAAGGGCGCTTTGGTGGCATTTAACGGCAGTTACTTTAATACCAGTACAGGCGGATCAACCGTATTTTTCAAATACGATGGCCAGGTAATCAATCAGACTGTGAATGGATTTAATAGCTACCGTGAAAATGGTGCATTTACCTTTACGGGGCAAAGCTATCAGATTGTGCCGAAACCCGCAGGAGGCTGGGGGACGCTGAGCGCCACCGCTGCACTGGCTGGCGGCCCGTTATTGATGCAGAATGGTCAGGTGCTGGAGCAGTTGAATGTAGATTTCAATACCAGCAGACATCCCCGTACAGCAGTGGGGCTTACCAAGGACAATAAACTTATTGTAGCTGTTATTGATGGCCGCTCATCACAATCACAGGGACTGACGATACCCCAGCTGGGCGAGTTAATGGCTGCCTTGGGCTGCACTTCCGCGTTAAACTATGATGGTGGCGGTTCCTCCACAGCTTGGGTGAAGGGCGAAGGCGTGGTTAACTATCCTTCAGATAATGGAAAGTTTGACCATGAAGGTGAACGCGCTGTAGCTACGGTATTTACAGTGAAATAAATTCGATACCTTTATAAGTAGATGGCCATCTTATGGATAATATGAGATGGCCACTATTCAATTAGAATCATTTCTATTGCTATTAATTGAAACATCATGAGAAAAAAGACAAGTATCCTATTTTTCCTCCTTCTTGTTTGTGGCTCAGTATCTTTATACGCCCAGCAGGTTATTTCGTCGGCCAAATTTGAGCTGCAGGGAAGAGCTTTTGAAAACGCATCAAAATTTCATCGGATAGATACAGCGAAGTACAGGCAACTTCCTGCTGCGGTAAAGAAATTATATACCCATGCTGCAGGAATGTTTATTACGTTTAAGAGCAATACGAGCAAATTATCTTTACGATGGAAGACGGCGGATGCGGCGCTAGGCAATAATTCCACGCCGATTATGTCACGGGGTTTTGATGTATATGTAAAAGAGCCCAGTGGGTGGCGCTTTGCAGGGGTAGCTCGTCCCGATCTGAACATGGCGGAAAGTAAAGCTACGCTTGTTGAAGATATGGCGAAAACAGAAAAAGAATTTCTTGTTTACTTTCCCTTGTATAAAGAGCTATTGGATTTTGACCTGATTATTGATGACAAAGCCACCTTTGTTGGTACCAGACAGTCTTTTAACAAAAAGGTCGTGATTTATGGTTCCAGCATCGTCCATGGTGCTTCCGCAAGCCGCCCGGGATTAGCTTATCCAGCGCAATTAGGGCGGCGGTTGAACGCCAATGTGATCAACATGGGCGTGAGTGGCAATGCCCGGATGGAGCCTGCCGTGGCTGATATGCTATGTGATATTGATTCTATGGGTCTACTCATCATGGATTGTGTGCCAAATAGTAGTCCCGAAGAAGTCAAAGAACGAACGTTTAATTTTGTGAAACGGATTCGTAAATCCCATCCTCAGGTACCCATATTGCTGATAGAGAGTATTACCCGTCAGGTCGGCAATTATAATTTAAAATGGAGCGCGCAATTGACCGAGCAGAATAAGAATTTTAAGCTACAGTATGAAAGACTGCTACAGGCAGGTTACAAAAATTTGTATTACATACCTACAGACCATTTGATAGGTGATGATTCGGAAGGAACAGTGGATGGCACCCACCCTACAGATGTGGGATTTGAAAGGATGCTTAAAATAATCGGGCGTAAAGTAGAGGCGATTCTAGAAAATAGTCCGTAAATCTTCACCAGCTTTCCACTACTACTCCGGGAGTAATCGCTGACTTTCAGAAATACGCAGACATCTAATCGTGTCAGTTTGCAGAAGCAGGGACGTATTTGTAAACCCCTTAGAAACCAAAAAAAGAAGCTGTCTCAAAT